>JADLGX010000553.1 GCA_020849095.1 Candidatus Eiseniibacteriota bacterium | reverse complement strand
GGCAGGTCAGAGGGTCGTGGGGGGGAGCGGGCAAGATAGCAGAGCCGCCGCGGGCGGCCGCCGAGCGGGCAACCCGCACGCTTCGGCCGTGCATCGCGCATCTCCGTAGTTCCACCAGCGGCCCTCGAGCGCGTCGAGTGTGACTCAACACAACGGGTTTTTTCGGCAGCACCGCGCAGTCGAGACTTGTTTCTCGCAAGGCTCGCGTGCTTTTCTGCACGACGAAGCGGCGAGGTCAGGCCGAGCGCGAAGCGATCTCCTCACCCACGGGGAGCGCGTTTCGTCGATCCGATGTGGCATCCCGTACCCACACGGGGGGCGCGCGGATCGCGGTCAGGCCGTCAGTTCCGCCGTGATGGGAGCGTGATCGCTCGCCCGGCCGGGGCCATCCAGGCCCGGGATCGTGCGACCGCCACCCGAGCGCCACCCTCGGCCGCAGATCCAGTCGAGTCTCAGCGTTCCACGATGAATCGCCCAGTCGAGCACACGTCTTGCAACCGAGCGCAGGGGTCCGGGGAGAGCCTGTGCTTCCTCGAGCCGGTCCTCGCGCAGCAGCAATGTGGGAAGGAAGTCGACATAGGGCTCCCAACGGAAGCCGGCCTCGTGAAGCACGTCGAACAGGCGCTCACGAGCGGGGCCGCGATCCGGGCGGAGCAGCCTGCTCCTCAGCGCAGGACCCGGCCACAACATCAATGCAGACGCACCCTGGAGCGCCGAGTGCCAAAGACCGCGATCGAAAGTGTGGGTATTGAAGTCCCCGGCGAGCACCACCGGGCGCTCTTCGCGCGCCAGCGCGTCCGCGATCACGCGGGCCTGCGCGGTGCGGTGATCGCGCGTGCGGTGCACCTCGAGGTGAGCGGCCACGGCCACGAACGGCGCGCCGGGGCGCAGGATCTCGGCCACGAGCGCGCAGTGCCGGCCGACCATGCGCTCGAGGCCGAACTGCAATTCCTGCGGGCTCGGCAGCTCGAGGATGCGCGTCTCGCCGATCGGCCAGCGCGACAGCACGGCGATGCCGAACAGCCCTTCTTCGTTCTCGCGGCCGGCCGCCATGCGCGGGTCGTCGTCGCGGCCGGTGGTGGTCTCCAGGAACAGCGGCGCCCACGCGCCGTGGAGCCCGAGCGCCCTGCAGAGGTCGGCGGTCACGTCGCGGTTTCCGGCGCGCGCGCAGCCCAGGTCCACCTCGTCCAGCGTGAGCACGTCGGCGTGCGCGAGTTCCTCGCGCTCGAGCAGCGCGCGCTCCACCAGTTCGTACCAGTTGCCGTGTTCGATGTTCCACTGCACGACGCGCACACGGTCGGCATGCCGCGGCGCGGCGGGCGCGGCGGGCGGCTCGTGGCGGCGGACGGCGCCCAGGACGCGCTCGAAACGCGGACGCAGTTCACGCCACTCGGAGGAGCCGTGCAGCGCTTCGAGGGTGGCGAACGGCTTCACGGCGCGCGCCAGCGCGCGGCATTCGGCGAGCAGCAGGGGATCGCGGAGCATGGTCGCGGGCACTATAGCCCGAGCCGGGCCGGTTCGCGCCACAGGGATCGGGGCCACTCATGAACGGCACTTCGCGGCAGTTCTTCCTTCGCACGTGGCCCGTCCTGGCGCTGCTGCTCGTGGCGCTGTTCGCCCTTCGCGGCGAGCCGCTTCACGCGGCCGGCGCCGCTCCCATCGAAAACCCGCACGGCAGCTTCAAGCAGGAGTGCGCGCTGTGCCACTCTTCGGCCGACTGGCGAAAGCTCAAGCTGAGCGCCAAGTTCGACCACGCCAAGTTCGGATTCCCGCTCGAGGCGGCGCACGCGTCGGCCACGTGCACGTCGTGCCACCAGTCGCTCGACTTCACCAAGGCCGAGACCGCCTGCGTTTCCTGCCACACCGATTCACACCGTGGCGAGATGGGCACCGAATGCGCGCGCTGCCATGGCGCGCGCAGCTTCAGCGACCGTTCGCGGATGGTGCGCGCGCACGAGATGACCAAGTTTCCGCTCAACGGCAGCCATGCGCTGGTCGAGTGCGCCGGGTGTCATCGTCCGGCCGCGCAGGGGCAGCTGCAGTTCGTGGGCACCAGCACCGAATGTCGCTCCTGCCATGAGGCCGACTACCGCGCCACGCGCAATCCCAATCACGTCGAGGCCGGTTTCCCGACCGACTGCCGAGGTTGCCACACCCCTCAGATCTGGACGGCCGCCACGTTCGACCATTCGCGCACGGCGTTCCCGCTGACCGGCGCCCACGTGCAGAACACCTGCGTGAGCTGTCACACGAGCGGCGACTTCAAGGCGGCGGACCCGGCCTGCTCGTCGTGCCACATGAGCGACTACAACGGCGCGGCGCCCAATCACACCACCGCGGGATTCGCGGCGAGCGCCTGCGTGACCTGCCACAACACGACGGCATGGGCGGGCGCCTCGTTCAACCACTCCACCACCAGTTTCGCGCTGACCGGCGCTCACCAGTCGGTGGGCTGCAACAGCTGCCACGGCGACGGCGTGTACGACGGCAAGCCCACCACATGCATCTCGTGCCACAGCAGCGACTACTCGGGGGCGACGGTCAATCACACGGCGGCCGGCTTCGCCAGCAGCCAGTGCTCGACCTGCCACACGACCACGCGGTGGACGGGTGCGGTCTTCAACCACGGCACCACGAGCTTCGCGCTGACCGGATCGCACGTGTCCGCCACCTGCAACAGCTGCCACTCGGACAACGTCTTCAACAACAAGGCCACGGCCTGCTCGTCGTGCCACATGGCCGACTTCACCGGCGCGACGCCCAATCACACGGCGTCCGGGTTCTCGGCCTCGGCGTGCGCCACTTGCCACAACACGACGACGTGGTCCGGCGCGGTGTTCAACCACTCGAACACGTCTTTCGCGCTGACGGGCGCGC
>JADLGX010000552.1 GCA_020849095.1 Candidatus Eiseniibacteriota bacterium | reverse complement strand
GGCGGCACCGCGATGTCCAGGCAGGTACCGTCGCGGCGCAGCTGGTAGGTGATGTCCGGCAGCGCCGACTGGATGGAACGCCGCAGCTCGTCGCTGCGCACGCCGCGATCCTGCGCGGCCCGGCGCTCCGCGATCAGCGCGCCGAACGCGGGCGGCAGCGCGACGAACATGAGTTCGAAGAGCTGGATCGACACATGCCGGTGCTCGCGGGCCACCTCCAGGAACGGCCCGTACCCGCGCGTGGTGCCGACCGCCACCACGAGGGCCGCGAGCGTGCTCGCGAGCGTCGCCCCGCGCATGCCGAACCGCACGGCCGCGTACAGCACGATGGGGCCGAACACCAGGTTGAGCCACAGGATGCCGGCGGTTCCCGGCGGCACCAGCACCATGGCGGAGCCGAGGACCAGGGGAATGCCGGCCAGCGCGAGCGCCGCCCCGAGCAGCAGGCGCGGCGTGACTTCGCGGCGCGGAATGCCGAACCACACGAGGGCGAACGGCACCACGGTCAGCGCGCCGAGGGCGTTCATGCGCCACCAGCCGTCCCATCCCGAATAGAACGGCATGTCCGGGTTCGACCAGACGTACATCCGTCCCACGTACGAGCACAGGATGCTGCCCAGGGGAGCGACGGCCGCCGCCGCGAGCAGCGCGGCGACATCCCGCAGCCGCGCGACCGCGCGATCGAAGCCGAGCCGGCGGAGCACGAGCACGCCCAGCACCGCCTCGAGGCTGCTGCCGGCCACGGCTGGCAGCGCCACGCTCCACTCGTATCCGCCCATCAGCCGCTGCGTCAGGGCGAGCAGCCCGACCACCCACCATGCGCGCAGCCCGAGCAGGCACAGCCCGGCCATCGCCACGCCGGTGGGCAGCCAGATGATCGCCTGGTCCACCACCGACGACGGCGCCTCGCGGATCGTCGCGGCCAAGAAGAGCAGCGCGGCGAACAGCGCGTATCGGGCGGTGGTGAGGAGTTGCGACCGGGTCATGTGCGATAAGTCTCGGAGGAGGCGAGCCGGGAGAACCGTGATCGGGTCGCGAGAGGTGGGCGCATCCTAGCCCAACGCGGCGCCGCGAGCGCGGCAGGCGCCGCCGATTGGCCGGTGCCCGCGGCCGGGCTATCGTGCGCGGACCAGCCGATCCTATTTCCTCCGGCCGAGCATCACTCCGGGGGAGCCCACGGGAGAGAGCATGACAACCCCACGCCTCGAGCCGAAGGAACTGCTCGCGCTCATCCAGCGCGTCTTCGCCCCCACATCCGCCGACCGGCGGCTGGCGATCCTCGTGGACCTGCCCGACGAACGCCTGCCCGACCATGCCGACTGGGCCGCGCGGCGCGCGATGGCGGCCGAGTGGGCGATCACGCTGGCGGGGCATCGCGAAACGCTCGGAATGGACGTGAGCCTGTACGCCTACCGCCATGTGGGAACCAACAGCGGCGACCTGCCCGCTTCGCTCGTGCGAGTGGCGCCGGATTCGCTGCCCGCGCACGCCGGCGCGCTCGACGCCGCGCGCGGCGAGCCGACGGACGAGGTCGTGGGCGCGCATTCGGTGATCCTCGCCCCCACCGAACTGTCCGCCACCGCCCCGCTCAAGCTGCTCGCGCGCACGCATCGCTTTCGCGCCGCAACCATGCCGGGCTTCGCCTCCTCGATGATCCCGGCGCTTCGCCTGGACTACGGCGAGGTGAAACGCCGCGTTCGAATCCTCAAGGAGCTGCTCGACCGCTCCTCGCGCGCCGAACTGCGGTTCGAGGTGGACGGGCGAGACATGCACGAGCTGACGCTGGATCTTCGCCACCGCACGGGTCACGCCTCGGACGGCGCGCTCGAGACGCCGGGCACGGCGGGCAACCTGCCGTCGGGCGAGGCCTATATCGTGCCCTACGAAGGAGAGGTGGCGGGCGAGCCGAGCGCGACGCGAGGCGTGCTGCCCGTGCAGTTCGGGCCCGACTTGGTGCTGTTCCACATCGAGGGCAACCGCGCGCTCCGCGTGAGCGGCGAAGGCGCCGCGGCCGCCGAGCAGTCCGCATGGCTCGAGCGCGAGCCGGCGTACGGAAACATCGCCGAGCTGGGGCTGGGCGTGCTCGCCGACCTCGGCGTGCTGCCGGTGGGCGAGATCCTGCTCGACGAAAAGCTCGGGCTGCATGTGGCGTTCGGGCGCAGCGACCACTTCGGCGGCCAGGTGGGCGCCGCGGCCTTTTCGAGCCCGGCCGCCGTGGTGCACATCGACCGCGTGTACCTGCCCGAGCTGCAGCCGCGCGTCGTCCCGTGCCGCGTGGATCTGGTGCTGGACGACGGCACGGTCATCGCGCTCATGCGAGACGGGCGCTACGGGGACGTGTTCTCGCGCTGAACCCCGCGCGCGCCGCGCCACTTCTCCGCTGGCATCCGCACCCCGTGGTGCCGCACATTCCTCGCGGGGTGCGCCGTCGGCCACCGACCGAGTCCGACCCGATCCGGAGTGTTGCCCGCATGGCCCAGGAATCCCGCAGCCCCTCGAGCCGTTCGTCCCTGCCGCCGTGGGCGGCGCTTTGCTTCTTCGCCTCGGGCGCGGCCGGGCTGCTCTACGAGATCGTCTGGTCCAAGCAACTCGCCTATGTCCTCGGCAGTTCGCTTCATTCGGTCGCCACCGTGGCCGCCGCCTTCCTCTGCGGACTCGCCATCGGCGCCCGCGTGCTGGGCGTGCCGCTGGCGCGCCGCGGCAACGGCGCGCGAACCTATGCGCTGCTCG
>JADLGX010000551.1 GCA_020849095.1 Candidatus Eiseniibacteriota bacterium | reverse complement strand
GGCCGAAGGCGAGAGCACCGACGGAACCGCACAGACCCTGGAGAACGCGGCTCGACTTGATCCCCGCATCAGCGTGGTGGAAAACCCGGATCGGATCCAGTCGGCGGGGTTGAACCGACTGCTGGCGATCGCGCGCGGCGAAGTGATCGTGCGAATGGACGCGCACTGCGTTTACGCCGCAGACTACGTCTCCCGCTGCGTCGAAGCGCTGAACGCCACGGGGGCGGCGGCAGTGGGAGGAGCGCAACGCATCGCAGCGCGAACGCCTTTCCAGCGAGCTGTCCGTGCGGCGCTGTCGAGCTGGTTGGGCACGGCAGGTGCGCCTCATCGCTCCGCAGACTACGAAGGTCTCGTGGCCAGTGTCTTCTTGGGCGCGTTCCGGCGAGACACCTTCAACAGATTCGGCATCTACGACCCGTTGGCCGTCGCCGCGGAGGACGCCGAGCTCAACCAGCGGATCGTCGACGGCGGCGGCAAGCTCTACATGTCAAGCCGGATTGTCGTGCACTACTTCCCCCGGGAGTCGATCGCCGCTTTGGCGCGGCAGTACTTCAGCTACGGCCAAGGCAGAGCGCGAACTCTGCTGAAGCATGGTCGCCTGGTGACCCTCCGCCCTGCGATCCCTTTCCTCGCGCTGGCCAGTCTTGCGACTGGTTTGGCGTTGCCGCCGTTCAGGATCCTGGCCACACTTGGCGTCGGTGCGTACCTCGCGATTGCGGTCTTCGAAGCTTGTTGTTCCCGGAAGGCTGTCGGCATCGCGGGGATGCCGTTGGTAGCTTCCCTGTTCCCTGTGCTTCACGTTTCCCATGCCGTCGGTTTCGGGGTCGGGCTCGCCCGGTATGCACCCGAACGGATGGATGCAGGCCGGATCTGGTAGACCAAGCGCAATGCGCCGGGCGCAGCCCTTGGCGGCTGCAGGTGCGGAGTTGCGACGCCCTCGAACACCAGGCAAAGTACGCGGGTTCTGAAGCTGAAACCCCACAAAGTAAAATGAACATCCTCCAACTGAGATCGGACTTCGGAGACTGTGGGCCCGGAACGCAGCCGCTCGAGATCGCAAAACGGCTCCGCGATCGGGGGCACACGGTGGTGTTCGCTTCGAGCGGTGGAGCAATGGTGAGCGAGATCGAAGCTCAAGGATTCCGTCATGTGACCATAGCCTCCCTTGCTGTCCGAGCCCGGGACCCGGTGTCCACGCTCAGGAACGTCCGCGCGTTGGCGAGCGTCATGCGCGCGAACGACATTCAGGCGGTCCATGGCCACAACGCAGCATCAACGCTGTGCGCACTCGCGGCAGCGCGGCTGACGGGCCGGTTCGATGCCCGCGTCTTCCAAAGCGTGCGCGGGCTTGAGACGCGAGGGACCCATCGGTGGCGCAACTGGATCTACCGCGCAAACTACGCACGCTACTTCGCGGTTGCCCAGTTCACCAAGAACTGGTTGCTCGAGCTCGGAGTGAGGGAAGACAACATCGTAGTCACTTACAACGGGGTCGACCTCGGGCGTTTCGACCCCAAGGCAGCTCACCCGGACATCCGCAAAGAGCTCGGGATCCCCAAGGACGCGCTGGTCTTGGCGCACGTTGGAGCCTTCTCGGGGTGGAAGGGTCAAGACGTCCTCGTTAGGGCGATCGAAGCGTTGCTTCCGAAGTTCCCCAAAGTCGTGGCCCTGCTGGTGGGAACCGGGGATCGCCCGTTTGAAGATGCCAAACGGATCGCGGGCGAGCTTCGCGTAGCCGATCGAGTCGTGTTTGCAGGGTACCGGCGTGACATCCCTGCGATTCAAGCTGCCGCCGATGTGTACTGCCAACCCTCAACACAGGGAGAGATGTTCCCGAACGCGATCCTCGAGGCGATGGCGATGGGCAATCCGTGGGTTGGAAGCGACCTGAGCGGCCTTGGCGAGCTCACCGACGGTGGGCAGGCTGGTCTGGTCTCTTCCCCCGGCGACCTCGACGCGCTCGTCGCCAACCTGACCAGAGTGCTCGCTGACAGCGACTTGCGTCTCCGGATGGGGCGGGCGGCGCGTGCATTCGTGGAACGTGAGTTCTCGATCGATCGCGTGGTGGATCGGATCGAGGGTGCCTATACCGATTCGCGCCGGCGCCCCTGATGCGATCTCAGCCAACTGTCCCTTCGCCGTCAGCCGAGGCGCGAGCGAGAAGGGAGGCGTGGAGCATCGCTACCAACACGCCAAGATCCATCGCGCTTCCCAGCCCGTTGATGGTCGCGGAGTTCGCGAAGATCGCACACGTCCCGGCAACGAAGAACGGGAGCTCACGGCGACGACGCATCGAAGCGAGGAAGGACGACACATACCAGCCGATCACCATGGCAAGGCCCGGGTAGCCGGTTCCCAGGAATGCCGACAGAAAGGCGCTATGGACGTGGCCAATGCCCTCAGGAGTGTGGGCCAAGGAGACGAACCGGGGGTTTCCCACCAGGTTTCGCTCAAAAATGCCGTATCCGCCGCCCAGGACCAAGTCGGTGTCCCTCGTGAATTCCAGCGCCGCGACCCACAGCGGCAGTCGCCCCGAAAGCGAGCTCGCGTCCCCCTCAGTGCGGCCAAACGAGACGTGCAGCAGTTGCACTTGATCGGGCAAGCCGCCCGATTGGTCCAGCAGTCGAAAATAGAGCCACCCGCCGTAGGCAGCAACCGCAAGGCCGGATGCAACCGCGAATACTCTCAACCGGGTCACGGAAGTCAGCAGAAAAACGGCGCTTCCCACCGCAGCAGCCAGGATGCTCGCCGTGGACTGGAACATCACGAGCAGAGCAACCCACGCAGAGAGCTGCAACCACTGCCGGCCCGCAGTCCAGCGTTCGAACACCCTCGCAAGCGAGAAGAGCACTGCGTAGGCCGCGACGAAACCGCCGGTGTTGGACCGAAAGGTAGCCCAGCTCAGCGGCGCCGACCACAACACGACTCCGCGCAGCGCGGTCGCCAGTGTGATCACAACCAACGCGAACAAGACTCGCATGATGAGTCGGTCTCGGTTTGGTTGGCACACGATCCGCCATGTCGTGAGGAAGACAGCGAGCGACTCGAGGCAGTAGAAGAGACACAGTAGCGGCGAATCGGAGAGGAAGCAGGTAAAGAAGGCATAGGAAACAAAGGCAAGCAGCCATGCGTTCGGCGCGCGCGCCATGCTCCCGAAGTTCGCCTCTCGCCAGAACCCGTGGATCGCGGCCGCAAGCATCCACAGAGTTGCCGCGACCCGCACCACATGCCAGGCGGCGATCTGGCTCCCCAATGGCCCGCGCTCCGTGTCGCCCGAAAAGCTGAAGATTGGCGCTCCGAAGCTGAGTATCAGTGGAAGCACAATCCACAGCGATGACTGATTCGGGATAGCCGACCACTCCCCTCTGCCAGTGGGTTGCCGCCGGCTTTCGTCGACCTGTCGCGGCGAAGAGCCACTCGCCCCTTCGATTGACGTAGCTGTCATGTCCTCACCTCGGCGAGCGTATGCAGCCAGGCTTCTAGCGCGAGCAGAGCCCACACTCGGATCCCGTGCTCGTCTCGACCCGCGAGGTGATCGCCGAGCATCCGCTCCGCCGACGACCGCTCGATCCAGGGCTCCAAGGCCGGGTTGCGGACGCACGCCTCGGCGCGGTCTCGCAGAGGGCCTCGCAGCCATCCGGAAATCGGAAGACGGAAACCCTGCTTTCGGCGTCGGGCGATTGTCCGTGGCAAGAGGCGCTCCGCAAGGGCGCGCATCAACACCTTGGACTGAAAAACGTTCCCCGTGTTCCGACGCTCGAGTCCGCGGGCGAAGGCCACCAATTCGAGGTCCAAGAACGGCACCCTGGCCTCGAGCCCGGCGCGCATGGAAATGCGATCGGTCTTCGGGAGGAACTGTCCCGAGAGCTCACCCACAACGTCCAGCTCCAACGTGCTCGCGTCTCCGCAGCGTGCGAGCCCACCGGCGTGCCGTCTCGCATTGTCGCGCAGAAGCGGAAGATACCGCGCTGCGAACGGCCCAGTGAGGTACTCTGGCGACGCCACCATGTCGAACCCGACTCGAGCTTTGCGCAGGAGATCGGCACGGCCGTGGCGCGGTCGGCGAGGAAGGACTCCTGCCGCCAGGCCAGCGGCCAGACGCAGCGGCGCCGGCATGGCGTGGTAGGCGCGCTTCAACCGATCGACGCGGTGTCGGAAGTAGCCTCCGAAGAGCTCGTCTCCCCCGTCGCCCGTGAGACAGACCGTGACTTCGGTGCGAGCGAAGCTCGCCATTACGAGCAGCGGCACGATCGCGGGGTCTGCGATCGGTTCGTCCATGGCGGCAAAAGCGGCGTCGAGCTCGCGGAGCAATGCGGCTTCATCCACGAGTTGTTGGTGGTGGCGAGTACCGAAGGCCTCGGCGACCGTACGCGCGAAGGCCGACTCGTCCGCGTCGGCGATTTCCCGCCCATGACCGCGAAAGCCGACGGTGAAAGTTTCAATGTTGGGCTTCTCTTGCGACGCGAGTGCCACGAGCAGGCTGGAATCGAGCCCGCCGCTCAAGAACACGCCGACGGGCACGTCAGCGACGAGCTGGCGGCGGACAACCCGTCGCAATATTCGCTCCAGGGCCACTGGATTAGCGTCGACGCGAGAAGGCGCTGGGAGTCCCTGCGTCGGCAAGGACAGCACCCCAGCCGCGCTGACGCGACGCGCCTCGCCAGGGCCCAGCTTCTCGACCCCTCGAAGCGCGGTCCGGGGCGCGGCACACCAGCCGCGGACGAGAAATGCTGCGAGCTCGTCGACGTCGGGTTCAATCCTGACGCCAAGCTCGGCAAGCCCAGTCGCCAGGGCGATGGCTTCCGATGCAAAAGCAAACAGTTGAGCGGATTGGTGGTAATAGAGCGGCTTGATCCCGAGTGGATCCACGGCGAGCGTGAGACACCGGTCCTGAACGTCCCAGAGCGCGATCGCATACATCCCGTTCAACTCGTCGCGGGCGCCAAGTCCCTTTTCCTCGAAGAGATGAACAATCACCTCCGAATCCGACCTCGACGAAAACTCGTGCCGTTGCGTCAGCCGTGACCGGATCTGTTCGAAGTCGTAGATTTCCCCGTTGTGTAGGAGCACCCGCCGTCGGGTTTCGTCGAAAATGGGCTGCTTGCCATGCTCGACGTCAATGATGCTCAAGCGCACATGGCCGAGCGCGACGTTGCCGTCGACGAACACGCCGGAGCCATCCGGCCCACGGTGACGCATGCGATGCATCATCGCCTGCACCGCAACCTGCAACCGTTGCGAATCTACGCTTCCGTCGAAGGAAACCGCTCCCGCTATGCCGCACATTCCCGGTAGCCCGCTCTTGCGGTGCGCGTCGTTCTCGACAGATTCAACTCAGCCAATGCGGCTCGTACCACGCAGCACTTCTCCCGACAAGCGCGGCCGAGGGTCGTCGTCATTTCGCGAGGGCTCGTCGCGCAAGTCCGCGTCGCGCCACGGCGCAGAAGACGCCCAGCGCGAGCCATGTCAGCGGAGTCAGGCCCGGGCGCGACGGCCATGACGCTGCAGCCGCGAAGCAGACAGCCGTCGCCACTGCATACACCCCGCTGACACCCATGTGCGACCACCCTGCCGCTTGCACACGCTGGTACAGATGGTCCCGATGCGCCTCCGCGATGTTCCTGCCGCGGGCAACCCGCGAGAGAAGAGTCGTGCCGGTATCAATCACGATCGGGGCCGCCAGGAGACTCAGCGGCAGGAATACGCTCGCGCCCGCGCGGTCTTTCCCAGCCACACAAGCGGCTGCGATGGTGAACCCGAGGGGGAGGCTCCCCGAGTCACCGAGGAAGAGTCGAGCTCTCGGGACGTTGTGCGGGAGAAAGCCGAACCCGACAGCTGCCAGGAGGAGGAAGATCTCTGCTGGCCCGGCACGGCCGAGCAAGACCCACCCGCCCACTCCGATCGCGATTGCCTGCAGGGCCGCCATGCCGTCGAGGCCGTCGATGAAGTTGAACGCGTTCGTCATCGCCACCAGCCAAAGCACGGTCAGCGGCCAGGCAGCGGAGCCCAGCGCGATTCCGGGGGGAGTTCCACAGTCGATGACGTCCAGCCGCAGCCCGTGCGCGCATAGCCAAGTCGCGATCGCGGTCTGTACAGCGAGACGCGCCTTCCAAGACACGCCACCGGAGCGGGACCTGATGTCATCGAGGAATCCGAGCACCGTCAGTGCCAGGACCGAGAGCGCCAGCGCGACGCTGTGCTTTCCGCCGAGGGAGCCAAACAGGACGCCGCCTGCCAACGCCGGAGCGCCCACGACCCCAGCGCCCCGGACCGTTGGTGCGGTGTGACTCGAACGCTCGTTGGGGACGTCGATGGCGCCGGCACTCCCCAAGAGCGGCCTGACGGGCACCAAGAGCAAGGCGGTTACGAGAAGGACTCCGACGGCGAGGAACATTCACCCTCCGCCACCCAGAGCTGCCTCGACGCTTGGGCTTGCCAACGCTTCGATCGAAACCACGGCGGCCCAGCCTACTTGGCCACCTTCATGATCTCGTAGCCAAGCGTATTCGTCCAGTACACTTCGTCGTCGTTCAGCGCAAGAGAGCTTGGACCGGCCTGACCGGCCGCCAGCACCCGAATCGGTCCGCCTTTGATCGGCATCCGTGCGACGGTGCCGCCGCAGTAGGTCGCCCAGTATGCGTATTCACCGTCCAACTGAACGGACTCTGGCTGACACTGGGAAGGCGCGAAAACCTCCCCGGCGCCGCCGTTGATGGGCACACGCGAGATCGAGCCGTCGGAGTAGGTTGGAGGGGTACCGACGTCAGCCCAGTAGACGTGGCCGCCACCGACCGCCACACTGTAGGGGTGGTTCGCGGCCCACGCGAGGAGAGTCGCCGCGCCTCCGGTGAGCGGTATCTTCTGAATGCTCCCGGCAACGCCCAAAAGGGAGAAATAGACGTGGGTGGAGTCCACAGCGATGTCGATCGCGTCGTATGGGCCAGAGGTGCTCCAGAGCAGCTCTGAAGTGCCTCCGGCCAGTGGCACACGGTGGATCGACCACCCTTGCATCGCGTAGTAGATGTGGGTCGCACCGATCGCCAAGGTCGTGGGGTAAGCAAGTCCGGCCACAACGGGTGTCAGCGTTCCGCCTTTCTTCGGCATGGTGGCGACCATTCCGTTAGTACCGGGCTGCGAACCGTACTCCGTCCAGAGGAGCGAGCTCGAGGTCAACGCGAGCCTGTTGATCCAGCTTTGACCTTGGAGGAGCGGCACCGCGGCCCCACCGTTGATGGGCATGCGAGCAAGCCCGCTCTTGCCCGCGCCCCAACCGAAACTGAAGTACACGTTCAGGTCATCGACTTGCAGGCCACCGGGATGATCCAAGGCGTTCGTCTTCCCGACCACCACTGGCTGGCACGCCCCATTCGCGCACCCCCCCCCGCGGCAATCGTGCCCGCAGTACCCGCAGTTGGCCGCATCGGTCGAGACGTCCACGCAGGAGCCGGAGCAGGTTGTCAGTCCGGCGTCACACTGGCCAGGAGGTTCGCCATCGTCAGTCGCCCCGTCCGCGGCGTCGATCCCGGCGTCGCTCGCGTCGGGGGTAGCAACGTCGGGGGCGTCCGAGTCAGAGGCCGAGCCACCGTCGCTATCGGTCTCGCCACATGAAGCGGCTGCCAGTAGAACCAAGATCCACCCCTGTTTGCGCGACATCATCCGCCGGAATCGTAGCGCACTGGACTCGAAGACGCATGGGGTGGTCCCCAACGTGCCCGATTGCCCTTGCCCCGCCCAGAAACCTGGGCAAACCTTTTGCCCCCTGTGCGCAACTCACTGAAAGTGGATGGCTCCGACCCCGCCGTTTCGTTGGGCACGACCCGGGTGATCGCCCGGCTGGACATCAAGTCCCCGCAAGGGCTGGTGAAGGGCATCCATCTCGAGGGGTTCCGCGTCATCGGCAGCCCCGAGGAGCACGCGCTCCGCTACTACCGCGACGGCATCGACGAGCTGATCTACATGGACGTGGTCGCCAGCCTCTACGAGCGCAATAGCCTTCAGGAGCTCGTGTCGAAGACGGCATCCGAGGTCTTTGGGCCGCTGACCGTCGGGGGCGGTATCCGGTCGAACGACGACATCTATCGCCTTCTCCGCGCCGGCGCCGACAAAGTGGCCGTCAACACCGCGGCGGTGCGGCGCCCCGAGTTCATCCGGGAGGCCAGCCGCGTGTTCGGCTCGCAGTGCATCGTGCTCTCGGTGGAGGCCAAGTCGGTGCCGGGTGGGTGGGAGGCATACACCGACAACGGACGCGAGCGAACCGGCCTCGACGCGCTCGAGTGGATTCGCCGCGCAGTAGAGCTTGGCGCCGGTGAGATCCTGGTGACCTCGATCGACCGGGAAGGCGGCCGCAAGGGAATGGACCTGGATCTGATCAGGGCGGTTGGCACCCACGTGCCCGTGCCCGTGATTGCTTGTGGCGGCGTTGGCAACGTGACCCACATCGCCCAGGGGATCGAAGCAGGCGCCGACGCGGTCGCCATCGCGAGCTTGCTCCACTACAAGACCAAGACCGTTGGCAGCATCAAGCAAGGGCTGGCAGCCCAAGGCGTTCGGGTAAGGCCGTGAGCAAGCGAGTCGTCGTCGTCGACTACGGGGTCGGTAACCTCCACAGTGTCACGAAGGCGTTGCTCCACCAGGGCGCAACGGTGTCCGTGACGGCAGATGGGGAGGAAATCGAGCGGGCCTCTCACGTCGTGCTCCCCGGCGTGGGCGCTTTCGAGGACTGCCGTCGGGAGTTTCACGCCCGCGGGCTCGCAGCCCCGATCACCAAATACATCGCCGCTGGCCGCCCGTTGCTGGGGATCTGCGTCGGAGCGCAGTTGCTGATGTCCGAGAGCGAAGAGTTCGGGCGGCACGAGGGTCTCGGAGTCATCCCTGGCCGGGTCGTGCGTATCCCCAACGCAGGCGTCAAGGTCCCCCACGTGGGGTGGAACTCCCTGCGTCCACCCTCGGGGACGTTCGAAGGGACGATTCTGGAGTCCGTGGGTGCAGGCGACATGGTCTACTTCGTCCACTCGTACGCCCCGGTGCCCGAAGACCCCGCTCATTGGCTGGCCGAGACGCGCTACGGGACCATCCGTTTTGCATCCGCGATCAGGCGCGACAACGCTCTGGGCGTGCAATTTCACCCCGAAAAGAGTGGGGAAACCGGCCTGCGTATCATCGCGTCGTTTCTCGCTCTCTAGCAGAGCGGTGGGGCGCATCGGAATGTTTCGAGAAAGTGACGACCACGATGACCGCAGATTTTGAAGCATACTACGGGCTGCCTCGCGAGGTCCGGTTCTGCACCAAGTGCGTGATCTCGAACCAAAGGCCGAACTCGAGTGTCGAGTTCAGGCACACCCGGGACTCCCGAAAAGAGACCATCGCTTTCGACCAGGAAGGCGTCTGCGACGCCTGCAAGGTCGCGGAGCGAAAGCGGGGAATCGACTGGGTGCAGCGTGAGACGGAGCTGAAGGAGCTCTGCAACAGATACCGACGCACCGACGGCAGATACGACTGTCTGGTCCCGGGCTCCGGCGGAAAAGACAGCTTCTATGCGGCGCACCAGCTGAAGTTCGTGTACGGCATGCACCCGCTCACCGTGACCTGGGCACCTCACGTCTACACGGATTGGGGGCTCAAGAACCACCACGCTTGGATCCACGCGGGCTTCGACAACATCCTGGTGACGCCGAATGGTCGCGTCCATCGCCTGCTGACGCGACTCGCCGTCGAAAACCTCTTGCATCCGTTCCAGCCCTTCATCCTCGGGCAGAAACAACTCGCGCCGAAGATGGCTTTGCACTTCGACTTGCCGTTGGTGTTCTACGGGGAGAACGAAGCGGAATACGGCAACCCGTTGGAGGACACAGCGCAGGCTCACCGGGACTACAAGTACTTCTCCAATGCGAATCCCGATGAGGTCTTCCTGGGTGGCACGTCGCTGGCCGACCTGGTGGGAAAGCTCGGCGTGGACCGCGTGGAGCTCGACATGTACATGCCCCCGAACCCGGAGGAGCTCTCGAAGCGACAAGTCGAGGTTCACTACCTGGGGCACTACCTCAAGTGGCATCCTCAAGCCTGCTACTACTACGCCGTCGAGCATGGTGGGTTCCAGCCGTCACCCGAGAGAACGCCAGGGACGTACAGCAAGTACAACTCCATCGATGATCGCATCGACGATTTCCACTACTTCACGACCTGGATCAAGTTCGGCATCGGGCGAGCGACCTACGACGCCGCCCAGGAGATTCGTTCTGGCGACATCACTCGCGACGAGGGCGTCGCGCTCGTCCGTAGGTTCGATGGTGAATTCCCTGAGCGGTTCGCGGATGAGATCTTCCGCTACTTGTCGATCGGAGAGCGCGAGTTTCCGAAAGCACACAAGCACTTCTCAGAACCCGTCATGTCGAAGGAATCCTTCTTGAGGCTGTGCGACAACTTCCGGTCGCCTCACCTCTGGCGGAAGGACGCTGACGGGTGGCACTTGCGACACACGGTATTCAGCCCGTGAGGTCCCGCGGCGGGAGCAACGAGAGGTGATTCCGCTCGAGCAGTGCTTCGTCCCGGACCGCGCGAGCCTCCGGGACGTCCTGGTGGCGTTGGATCGCGGATCCGCGCAAGTCGCGTTGGTGTGCGACGAGCGCGGCGTCCTCGTGGGGCTCGTGACCGACGGCGACGTCCGCCGACTCTTGCTCGAGGGCGCCACTCTACAAGCACCGATCGCCGGCCGCATGCGCCGCGACTTCATCAGCGTTTCGGCGACCGCGCCGCGGATCGTCGCACTGGAGCTGATGCAGGCTCATCGGATCAGTGCCATTCCCGTGGTGGACGACTCGGGCCGACCGCGCGCACTGCACCTGTTGCACGATGTCATCGGCAAGGCGGAGCGGCCCAATTGGGCAGTGGTCATGGCGGGGGGGCGTGGCTCACGCCTGGCACCTCTCACCGACTCCGTGCCCAAACCAATGCTGCGCGTGGCGGGACGCCCGATTCTGGAGCGGATCGTGCTCCACATCGTCGAGGCTGGCGTTCGCGACATCTTCCTTTCGGTACACTACCTGGCCGAAGTCATCGAGCAGCACTTCGGCGATGGCTCTCGGTTCGGGTGCCGGATCTCGTACCTGCGCGAGGACGACCCGCTCGGGACCGCCGGTGCGCTCTCGCTTCTGCCCGCGCGCCCCGATTCGTCTGTGATGGTCATGAACGGGGACCTCGTCACCCAGGCAGACCTGGGTCAGATGCTCGACGAGCATTCCAAGGTAGGCGCCGACATCACAATCGGCGTTAGACGCTACCTCCACACCGTTCCGTTCGGCTGTCTGGAGCTCGAAGGTGCACGAGTCCGTTCCATCGTGGAGAAACCAACCCTGAGCCAGATCGTGAACGGGGGGATATACGCTCTTTCACCAAGTGTCTTGGCCGAAGTGCCTCGGCACTCACCGTCGACTTTTCCCGATCTGATCTCCAAGGTTCTGGAGCGCAACGGGCACGTGCACGCATTTGAAGTCGAGGATGACTGGATCGACGTTGGACAACGCGACCAACTGCGCCAGGCGCGTGGGGAAGCGAAGGAGTCATGAGCCGCCTCGAGGGATGCAGGGTTCTCGTCACTGGCGCTGACGGATTCATCGGAAGCCATCTGGTCGAGCGACTCGTACGCGAGGGTGCCGAAGTTCGTGCGATGTGCCTGTACAACTC
>JADLGX010000550.1 GCA_020849095.1 Candidatus Eiseniibacteriota bacterium | reverse complement strand
TCGCGTCCGGGTTCCACGAAGTGGCGGCGCCGGTCGAGACGTCGAACGCGGCGAGGTTGTTGCGCGTGGTGCCGCCCACCGCGGTGAACGCGCCCCCGAGGAACACTTCGGGCGAGTCCAGCTCGATGACGTTGACGGTGCTGAACGCGCTCGGATTCCATGCGGTCGCCAGGCCGCTCGCCACGCCCAGTTCGGCCACGCGGCTGCGCGACTGCCCGCCGATGGACAGGAAGTCTCCGCCGGCATACAGCGACGCGCCGGACAGGTGCATCGTCTGCACGATGCCGCTCGCGGCCGGGTTCCACGCCGTGGGCACGGCGGTCACGGAGTCCAGCGCGGCGATGCGCAGGCGGGTCACGCCACCGATCACGCTGAACTGCCCGCCGGCGTAGACGACGCCGTCGGCCGCGGTGACCGCGTTGACGTTGCTGTTCGCGTTCGGATTCCATGCGGTGGGTACGCCGGTCGCCAGCGTGAGCGCGGCGATGCGGTTGCGCGTCTGGCCGCCGATCGAGGTGAACTGGCCGCCCACGTAGAGCGTGCCCCCGCACACCTTCATGGCGAGCACGGGACTGTTCGCGTTGGGATTCCAGGTCGGGTGCGCGGCTCCGGCGCCCAGGTCCACCTGGGCGATGCGGTTGCGCGTCTGCCCGCCGATCACCGTGAACTGGCCGGCCACCAGCATCGAGCCGGCGTTCAGCTCGAGGTCGCGAACGGTGGAGTTGGCGTTGGGATTCCACGCGGACACGGCGCCCGTGGTGGTGTCCACGCTGCCCACGCGGTTGCGCGCGGTCGCGCCGAGCGTGGTGAAGTCGCCGCCCACGAACAGCTCGCCGCCCGACAGCACCATGGTGCGGACGGCGCCGTTGGTTCCGGGATTCCACGCGTCGAGCGAATGATCGCCCCGCACGTGCGCGAGGTTCGCGCGGGCCACGCCGCCCACGTCGGTGAACTGCCCGCCGATGTACCAGCCGCTCGCGCCATCGCTCGCCGCGCACAGGACGACGCCCGTGACGCGCGGGAACCCGGGATCGGGCAGGCCGGTCGTGGAGTCCACCGGAAGACCGGCGCCGGTGAGCGCGCCCACGCGGGAAAACGACCCGCCCACGTAGAGCACGCCGTCCCGCAGCGCCTGCGCGTTCACCTGGCCGTTGGTGACGAACAGGTCGGTGCGCACGGTCTGCGCGGCCGCCGGCCTGCCGCCAACGAGGAGCGCCACGAGCGACAGGACCAGAGCCGCGACCGGATGGCGAAGCCGTGGGCTCACGGCAGCCACGCCACGCGGGCGTGCCGCACCTGTCCGGCGCTGCGCACGCGGATCAGGTAGATGCCGGCCGGCGCGCGCCCGCCCGAGTCCGTCTCGCCGTTCCAGACCAGCGAGGCGCCCGCGGCCCGCGGACCGCCGGCGAGATGCCGCACGATGCGCCCGGACACGTCGAGCACGTCCACTTCGCGTGGAGCGCCGCCGTCGCCCGTGATGGTCAGCCGCACGGCTCCGAACGCGGGGTTCGGGTCGGCCTGCACGCGCAACGTGCCCGCCTCGCGCGCGGGCACGCCCAGCGCGATGCCGATTCCCACCTGGCATCCGGTGGAACTGACCGGCGTCACGAGCACACCGGCGTCGAAGAACTCCTTGCCGCGAATCGAGAGCGTCGTGACCTGCACCGTGTTGGAGGCGCGAAAGCGCAGCTGGTAGATCGTGCCGGGCCCGGTGACCGAAACGCCGTTGCACAGCATGGACACCGTGGCCATCACGCTGTCACCGGCCGAGGAGAACCAGTGGATCGTGCCGCCGCTGCACGCGGGCCCGCACACGCCGGTGAACAGGCAACCCTGCTGGAGCGTCGTGGGCGACGTGGGCAGAAGCGTGAGCACGGCGGGGTCGTACCCGACCACCACGTCGAAGGCGTTGAACGCCGAGCCCGCGGCGGGGACTTCGATACGAACGTCGAACTCGCCGCCGGGAGTGACCTGCTGCAGTGCGGGCAGCAGCGACACCTGGATCGCGGCGTGAGCCACGGGCACGCCCCCACACCAAAGGAGAGCCAGGGTCGTCGCGACGGCGGGCAGCGCGCGCCGAAGTCCTCCGAGCCAGCCGAGCAGTGCGACCTCCGCGAAAAGCGAGAAACTCCTGCCAAAGATGTCGTGCAGCGAACCGGGCAGGCCGAGGGCGGGGGCTTCGCCGTGCGCGGAAAGACGGGGCGGCCGGCCCCCTCCGGGGGGGGCCATGACGTTGCCGGGCCACAAGCTTGGCGGTTTCCGGGGGGGCAAGACAAGGGATTTGGCGGAGAAGCGAGCGCCAACACGGTTTTTCTTGTTGTCGAGTGGTCCGATGGTGGTAACGTGCGTCCACCCGCTCCAGCCGAAAGCTGCCGTCCGTTTGGACGGACCCCGGTGCCCCCGCGCCGACCTTTGACTCATTCTCACCAGAAGGGGAGGCCGAATCATGAAGCGTTTTGCGACCATTCTTCTCGGTACCGTTGTCACCGTCGCGTTCGCGAGCTCCGCTCTTGCGGCTCCGCGTGTGCCCCAGGTCGCCGTCGTCGG
>JADLGX010000549.1 GCA_020849095.1 Candidatus Eiseniibacteriota bacterium | reverse complement strand
GCGCTGGTCGGCACCCAGCTGAACTCCTTGCACTTGCCGAGCACGTCGGCCATGAAGATGGCGTTGATCTCGGCGGTCGACAGCGCGCGCTGGAAGAGTTCCACCTCGTCCACCGAACCGTTCAGGTAGCCGATCGGGCCGCTGTAGCCCTTCTGCGCCCCGATGAGAAGCTTCTCCACGTTGGTCACGCTGAGCCCGCTGTACGGCGCGACGGCCATCACGTTGACGCCGTCCACGTAAAGACGCGCGCCGTTCGCCAGGGCGGTGCGCTTCATCACGCCCGCGACATGGTGCCACTGCCCGTCCGCCACGAACGGCGAAGAGGGCAGCCAGTACTCGGTGCCGTCCGCCAGCACGCCGTCCCCGACGCGCATCGCGAGCCGGCCGTTCTTCAGGTACAGCGCGTAGCCCACCTCGGGATCGGTGAAGCGCTTGTCCACGATCGGAGCGATGCCGGTCGCCTGCGAGGTGCGCACCCAGGCGTCGATCGTGAAGTCGCCGGCGCCGAAGTTCAGCCCCGGCGCGTCGTTCGCCTGCACGTACTGCGAGGCGCCGCTGAACGTGCGGGCGCGCGTCACCTTGCCCGGAGCGTGCGCGGGCGCGTTCACGTCCACGCCGTGCGCGCCGAGCACGATCTCGACCGCGGTGGGACCCGACACCTCGTCGAGCGGGAACCACGCGGTCATGTTGGCCGGCGGCGGCGTGCACGAGGGGCACGTGCCGACGTTCTTGACGATGTTGGTGGTGCAGCCGGTGGCCGGGTCGAGCACGGTGAGCGTGACCGTTCCGCCGCTCATTCCCCACGTGACGTCCACGTTGTTGCCGGACGCCGTGGCCGGCGCGCCGCCCGTGATGGCCCACGTGTACGTGTAGCCGGCCGGGCCCGCCGCCGAGTAGTTGGCGAGCGAGGCGTTGCAGTTGTTGGAAGCGCCCACGATCGTGACGGGCTGCAGCCCGAGCGTGACGGTGACCGTCTTCACCGAGGGCGAGGCGCCGGCCACGGTGAGCGTGACCGTGTACGTGCCGGGACCGGCGTACGTGTGCGAGACGCTCTGCCCCGTGCCCGTTCCCGCGTCACCGAAGGTCCAGTTGTAGGGACCGGCGCAGTTGAGCGACGTGAAGTTCACCGTGAGGCAGCTGGTGACCGTGTACGAGAAGTCGGCCGGCTGCACCGCGGTGCACTGCAGCGGCATGTTGGGAAGCGCGCCGAAGATGCCGGTCGTGGAGCCCACGGGCATGGGAATGCTGTTCAGGTTGAGCCCGCACTCGTTCAGGTTCGAGGTATTGAAGTTGTCCGGGTAGTTGATCGTGTGCAGGCGCGTGGCCGAGTTGGGCGCGATGTACAGCAGGCGATCCGGGCCCGGCTTGATCGCGAACCACGGACCGGCCGCGATCTCGCGCATCTGCAGCGTGGCGATCTCCAGCTGCCGCACGCGAGAGACCGCGCCCTGGTAGCTGGTGAAGTAGAGCAGCTTGCCGTTGGGGCTGAACGCCGCGTCGGAGTAGCCGCCCCACGTGCCGTTGGGCGCGAGCAGCGTGGTGGGCACGCCGGTCGAACGGTTGAAGTTGTAGACCGCGATCTGGCCGTTGTTCGGGTAGATGCCGGCGCCGGTCGAGACGACCGCGACGCGCGTGCCGTCGAACGAAGGCACCACCGAACCCAGCCCGACGCCGGGCAGAGCGAGCCCGATGTTGTAGGCCGTGCTGGCCCCGGGGCCGGCGCTGGTGACCAGCGTCACGAACAGCTTGCCGGAGCCGCTGTTGGCGCCGTTCGTGATCACCCACCAGTCCACGCCGTTGCAGTGCGGAATGACGGCCATGCCCTCGACCATCTCGTTGGGCGAGCCGGGCAGCGAGACGAGCAGGTTCTTCTGCCCCGCGACGATGTCGCCGAGGCCGGCGTTGAGCGTCATGTCCACGACGCTGTAGTTCATCGGGTTCGCCGTGGCGCCGTCCTCCCACTGCCGGACGGTGAACAGGAAGTACTGGTTCGGATTGCCGGGGCGCGGAACGATGAGCACGCCGTTGTGCGAGCTGCCGCCGGCCAGCAGGCCCGTGCCGTTGGGCATCACCAGGTTGGTGGCGGTCAGCGCGCGCGTGCCGTCGGCGTAGAAGCGCATCACGCCGAAGCCGTCCGACACGGACGAGGCGGGCTCGGCGCCGGTCACGCTGCGCCCGGTGACCGGCACCGGGACGCCCGTGCTCCAGTCGAAGCCGGCGCTGTTGGGCAGCACCCAGTTGGTGCAGGGCCCGGTGATCGGGGTGCAGGAGCGCGCGTAGATGGTGGTGGAGTTGGTGCTCGAGTTGGAGCCGCCGTCGGTCACGGTGAGCGTGACCGGGTACACGCCCGGCGTGGAGTACGTGGTGGAGGCGTTCTGCGTGGTCGCGCTGGCGGGCGTGCCACCGGGGAAGGACCACGCGTACGTGTAGCCCGCGCCCGAAGCGGGCGTGGTGAACTGCACGGCGTCCGGCGCGCAGATCTGGCCGCGCGAGGCCGAGATGAGCGCGTTCAG
>JADLGX010000548.1 GCA_020849095.1 Candidatus Eiseniibacteriota bacterium | reverse complement strand
GCAACACGATCATGCTGTCGGTGGCGCTCGGCTGGGCCGAAGCGCTCGAAGCCGGCGAGATCTACTTCGGCGCCAACGCGGTCGACTACTCCGGCTACCCCGACTGCCGGCCCGAGTACGTGGCCGCGTTCGAGCGCCTGGCCAACCTCGCGACGAAAGCCGGTGTCGAAGGGCGTCCGATCCGCGTGTGCGCGCCGATCATCGACCTGCCCAAGGCCGCGATCATCCGCGAAGGCGTGCGCCTCGGCATCGACTATTCGATCACCGTGTCGTGCTACCAGGCCGACGACGACGGCCGCGCGTGCGGACGCTGCGACGCGTGCCGGATCCGGCGCGAGGGATTCGCGGCAGCAGGGGCGGCGGACCCGACGCGGTACCGGTGAGCAGCTGCGCATCTCGCGGTCGCTCCCCGCAGCGACCGTCCGCGTCAGTGTTTCTCGCGCTGAGGCCGGATTGCCAGCACCACGGCGATATCGGAGGCAGGAGCGTAGCGGTACAGCGCCACGTACCCGGTGCGCCCGCGCGAGATCATCAGCTCGCGCAGTCCTGCCTCCGCCGGCCGGCCGATCATCGGATGCTGCTTCAGCACCTGCAGGGCGCTGCCGATCAGCGGCGCCGTGGCTGCAGCATCGGCCACGGACTGCTCGAGAAGGAAGTCGGCGAGTCGCCCGAGATCGCGCAGCGCGCGCGGCGCGAACAGCAAGCGCGCCATCGCGCGCTACAGTCGACGCTTGCGAGGCGATGCCGTGCGCACGCCTTCCAGCCGCGATCGGAACCAGCTCAGGACTTCGTCGCCGTCGTAGACGAGACCGTACTGCGCGACCTCTTCTTCGGCGCGCAGCGCCGATGCGACGAAATCGCGTCGACGTTCCGCCGTTTGGGAGGCTCCGTCAGTGGAGGCTCCATCAGTTTGACCCATTCCTGAGCCGATACTAGAATAACGGGCTTCGCAAAACGGGTCGTTAGCTCAGCTGGTAGAGCAGCGGACTTTTAATCCGTTGGTCACTGGTTCGAATCCAGTACGGCCTACCAACACTTCAAGTGCTTGTTCGAAAAGGGCTTCCTGGTGGAAGCCCTTTCGTTTTGGGGCTCGCCCCGCGCGAAACAGCGTCCGGGTGGCAGATGGGGAGCCCAATCCACACCGCTGGAGCCGAAGCGCTGGTGGGTCAAGTTACCGATAGGTCATTTCTTCTTGACCTTTAGCAGGTTCGCCCAGAAAATGACCGATAGGTAACTCTTGGAGGCCGGTATGCCCTCTATAGCATCTAAATTACCGATCGGTAATTCATCTAACCACGAAATCACGGTCCACTCGTCGGCAGAACTGGGCGCGGCCGTGCGCGAGCAGCGCAAACGCCTGGCCCTCAAGCAGCTCGACATCGCCGGCATGGGCAATACGGGCAACCGGTTCATCGTCGACCTGGAGAACGGCAAGCCGACCGTCCAGCTCCAGAAGGTGCTGGACGTCATGAACCTGCTCGGGCTGGAAGTGGTGGTGCGTCGCAAGGCCGCGCGAGTGCTGTGATGGAGCGCCCGAACCGCCTCGACGTCTACTACGGCAGCGAACTCGTCGGCACCCTCCACGACACCTCGCCCATCGCGTTCGAGTACGCGGCGAGCTGGCTCGAACGTGAGCAGCGCATGACCGTTGCAGCCATCCCGCTGCAACCGGGGCGCAACGACTCGGCCGCGGTGCAGGCGTTCTTCGAGAACCTGTTGCCCGAAGGCGAACTACGCCACTACCTCGCCCGGCAGCGCAAGGCATCGACCCTGTTCTCCCTGCTGCTCGCGGTGGCCGGCGATACCGCGGGGGTGTTCGTGATCGTCCCTGGCGGCCAGCATCCCGAACCGGCCACCTACGAGGCGACGACCTGGGAGGCCATGGCCGCCGCTCTCGGCAAGAAGTCCGCCTCTGCCATTGACCTCCAGGGCGGCGACGCGCGGCTCTCGCTCGCCGGTGCCCATGACAAGGCCAGCATCTCCATCTTCGAAGACGGCCTGCCGCGCCTGCCCAAGGGCACCTCGCCCTCGACCCACGTCCTCAAGCCGAACATCAAGCACCTGGCCAAGGTCTGGCATTCGGCTGCCAACGAGACGGTCGTCATGCAAGCCGCGGCCCATTGCGGCCTGCCCACAGCCGAGGTGTTCTACGAACCGCACACCGAGTCCTGCGTCGTCCGACGCTTCGACCGGCTCGTCCGTCCGGACGGGACTCTTGCACGACTGGTCCAGTACGACCTGTGCCAGCTGTCCGAAACGGTCTCGGAGCGCAAGTACGAGAAGGAGGGCGGGCCCGGACTGGCGACGTGCGCAGAATTGATCCGCCGCTACAGCACGCAGCCCGCGGTGGACCTGCGCCACTTCGTCGGATGGATCTTCTTCAATCTCTACACCGGCAACAACGACAGCCACGCGAAGAACCTGTCGATCCACAACCTGCCCGGAAAGGGCGTGACGCTGACGCCGTTCTACGACTTGATGTGCACGCGACTGTATCCAGGGCTGTCGCAGGAATTCGCGTTCGAGATCGGCGGTGAGTACAAGCCGGCAGCGATGACGTCGGCGCATGTGGCCGCACTGGCGCGACAACTCGGCATGCGGCCGCAGTTCCTCGCGCAACAAGCCGCCGATCTGGCTCGAAGAATGCCGCACGCCATGGACCAGGCCGTCAAGGACATCAGGCCGGTACTGTCCCACTCGGCAAGGGTCCTGGTTGCGCGACTGCTGCAGTTCGTGCTGTCGACGACGAAGAAGCTGGCAACTCGCCTGGCTGGCTAGGAGTCCGGCACGGGTCGGCATTGCACTGCATTCTCGAAATCGGGATGAGCGAGCACGGGCTGTACAGATGGTGTACCGTCATCTTCGCCACCTGCTTCGCCCCGAAGTCCGATGAGACTCCAGCCAGCCCTGGTCCTTGCGCTCCTGCTCACCCTCTCCGGATGCACGGTCCCGGGCACAGGCGACGACACCTATCGTCCCTGGGTCGGCCAGCACGGCAAGGACGTGATGTGGGTGCCGACGCTCGACCCGCTGATGCTGCCGATGCTCGAGGCAGCGAAGGTCACCGCCGACGACGTCGTCTACGACCTCGGCTCCGGCGACGGCAAGATCCCGATCTGGGCCGCGCGACGTTTCGGCGCCAGGGCCGTCGGCATCGAGTACAACTCCGACCTGGTGGCGCTGGCCCGGCGCAACGTCGAGCGTGCCGGCGTGTCGGACCGTGTGCGGATGATCCACGGCGACATCTTCGTCGAGGACTTCTCGTCGGCGACCGTGCTGACGCTGTTTCTCGGCGCCGAACTGAACCAGCGGCTGCGGCCGATCATCGCGAAGATGCCACCCGGCACGCGGGTCGTCTCCAACCTGTTCGACATGGGTGACTGGGAGCCGGACCGCGTG
>JADLGX010000547.1 GCA_020849095.1 Candidatus Eiseniibacteriota bacterium | reverse complement strand
GTCTTGCGCAGCGTCTCGCCCGCGTTGTATGCGGGCAGGACCACCACGACGCGGGCGCGGCGGGCGGCATTGCCCATGGCACGGGCGGCTTCGACGGCTTCGGCGGCAGGGGGATCGAGGACCATAGGTGGCGGGCAGGGTGCGGATGGGCGCGGGATTCGTCAAGGGGATGGGGCGACGATACGAACGCGAAGACCCAATCAGGCTGAGTGAACACTGAGCGCCACTACATCATCTGAAGCCGGCCTTGAGGTCGGGCTCCCGCTGCCCCTCGCAGCGGAGCGGCGTGTACGCCGACCTTACGAAGGCCGTGCTGCGCCGCCTCGCGAGCGGGCTGAGGTTGGCGTGCGCCTCACTCTCGAACGGCCTGCGCGAGGCGAGCTACTCGAGTGCTCGTTGGTCTGCTCATCGAATGCGAAACGTGGCGGAAGCTGCAGGACTTGTGGATCGCCTCGTTCCTGCAGCCGCCGTACGTCCGCTGGCTCGAGGCCGCCACGCTCTCCAGCGCGCTCGAGCTCCCGCGCGCGGACTGGCGCGAGTACGCGGCCGTGAAGTGGGTGCCCCGCGGCTTGCCGTGGGCGGATCCGCAGAGCGATGGCCAGGCGAGCGAGGCCGAGCCGCACCTCGGGCTCACCTCCCGCCAGCGCCTGCGCCGCGAGCGCGGCCGCGACTTCGCAGTCATCCTCGATGAGCTGCGACAGGGGCGCGAGATGGCCGCGGAAGCCAGCGTCGAGATCAACGGCGCGACGGTCGCTGCGAAGACGGCGGCCGCGGATCCGGGAGTGGGCGGCGGCGCCGCTGCCGCGGATGCCGGGGCGGACAGCGCCGACGGGGCGCGCTGACCAAACCGACTACAAACCGTCGCCGAGGTCTGCCGCCTCCGCCGACTCGACCTGCTTCGCGCGCTCGAGAATCTCGTCCGAGGCGCGCCGCAACCTGAGCGTCACTTGCTCCATCGAGGAGAGCCTGCCTGCTTCGAGGTCCTCGACGATCGGCCAGAGAATTCGGTTGCAGGCGAACGTCTCCTCCATGAGCAGGGCGTCGACCGCGTCATCGAGCGTCTTGTAGGTCGGCCGGAAACGCTTGCCCTTGAGGCATGCCACCCAGCGCTCGCCTTCGTCCGTCTGCTCAAGCCTTACGTAGCTCACATATTTCGAACCCTTGCTCGTCACAACCCGTCTCCTTCCTTGACCGTGCGCCGATCCGGAGTGAACGCCACAGGGCTGGCCAGGCCGGGCTTTGAGCCCGCTCGTTTGCGCAGGATCCGCGTCGCGTCGACGGTCACCTGCGACGTCCTCACGATGAGGGTGAGCCCGGACAATAGCGAGCCGAGCGAAGCGGACTCCGGTAGTCGGCTCGGAGCCCGCTCGCTGGTGCCGGCGGTCAGGGGTGTACCTCGACCCGTTGAGCTTGGCGGACTGAAGCCGAGCCGTCAGTCGGTTCGGCGACTAGCCCTTCTTCGGGCGCCCAGGATTCCGATGGGGGATCTTCGTCTTGAGCGCGGCAACGCTCGCATCCAAACCCTCGAGGGCGGCGCGAGCACCGTCCCGCTTGCCCTGGCTGTAGACCGCTTCCAAGACCTGCGCGAGACGGACACCGTGGTAGAGGTCCATGCTCGAGAGCACCTCTTCAAGAGCGGCACCCATCTTCGGACTCGCATACACGGCGATCTCGCTGTTCGCCAGCTTCACGTTCTTCCGGACAAGTCTTGGTTTGCCAGCCATCTTCGGCACCCTCCTTCGCATATCGAGCCTAACGGGCCTTCTTCTTCGACGGCCGTTGCGTCAAGGCGGAGCCCGCGACGGCGCGCACCGGTTTCTGCGTGGACGGCTTGCTGAGAAGCTTGCTGGCGATGGTTCCGACGCGCTTCGAGGTCTTCTCGTTCTTGGGCATCCGTACCCTCCTGTGTTCCGAAGCAGCTCGACCGAGTGATGAATACCGCGCGCAGCGTCGGCCGGATCGCCGCGCGCAGGCGCACAGTCAGCGCTTGTGAGCCACGCGCGCCCTGCGCCTAGCTTCCGCCACGGGGCGGCCAGAGCGCACGGGCGTCTCCGCCGCAGGCCTCGGGGGCTGGAAGGTGAGCACCGGGAGTATGAACGGCGGCAGGCCCATTTTCGAGGTCATGCCGAAGAGCAGCTCGCGAACGAAGGGCCACGCGTGGTAGGGGCCGTTTGCGAGCGCGAATACCTTCGCGTCGCTGCCGTCGACCGGTTCGTCTCCCTGCAGGGAGTAGAAGAGCCGGTACACAAAGGTGGCCTTGAGAATGTCCGTGCCGGCCTGCTTCACGACGAACTTGAACGTCGACTCGATCTCCAGGGCCTTCGGGCCCTTGCCGGCGAGCCGGTGGTCGTGGTCCACGACGGGCTCGAGCAGCCCGCGCTGCTTCGACGGGAATCGCTCGGCGTGAGCACCGATGAGCACGATGTTCTGAAGTCCAACCCTGCGGGCGACACGGGCCACGGCGGCCATGTCAATCGGGGCGTCAACGGTCTTGGCAGTCATCCCTCAATCCTTTCGAGGGCAAGAGTCAGGGTGCTATCGCTAACTGCTGCATGGGCGGGTCCGGCATGTAAGCGGACCCTGCCCACATGAGTTCGTGCTCGATCGAGAGCGTCTGTTCGAGGACCGCCCATTGGCACTGCGGCTCAGTGGCCTCGAGTTGGACCTGCTGCCCGCACGCGCCGAGCGCGCGCGCGAGGGTCTTGATTGTCAGGTTGTGATCGCCCTGCAGAATTCTTGTCACATACGACCGAGGGCGCCCCATCCGGCGGGCGACGTCCGAGCGCGACAGCTCGGCCTCGTTGATCGCGTTCTGGATCGTGGCCTGCGCGACGGCGAGGGCCGTCTCCTCGAGCATAGTCAGCTCAGCAGGCGTGAGTTCACGATCGGCGATAGCAAGCCGCGCGAAGTCCATTAGATTCTTCCTCCGTCCTCGGTCAGGAGTTCCTTCAAGTACCCCTGGGCCCTGGCAATCTCCCGGTCCTCTTCCCTGGACCGCCCAGCCTTGTCCTTCACCCAGCCGTTGAGCAGCACCGCAGTCACCCTGCCTCCGCTGACCTTCCTGAGGCAGTACAGGCGGTGGTCATGTTCCTTGAACTCCCATAGCCCCTTGCCCTTGTCCTTGAGCGGCTTGAACCGCTGCTCGTTGTAGTACTTCTCTCCCATGCTGGTGAGTCCGCCGAACGAGCCATCGAGCTTTGAGCGCATCTTTCGGTCACAGCCCGACAAGAAGTCCCGGGCGGGACTCCTTCCGTTGCTTCGGACGAAGCTGAGTACGCGGCCCTTCGGGCCATCTGCGACCTGTTCGAGACTCAAGCAGCATTCCCCCTCGTTATCGGAGGGCCACAGCCCTGTGTTCACTTAAAAGTTAACACAGCGTCGAGGGGTGCGCAACCCGGGACTCGGCCACCACAGAGCCGCCCCGGCAGCGCCCTGTAAGGCCGCTCTCAGGACCGCAACGGCGCACCCAACCCCGGCTCCGCCCGCATTGGCGCGACGGAACTGGCTAGTCGCTGGCTCGACCTACTCCTCGGGGGCTGGCGCATCGGCCTACTCGGCGTCGAACCACTCTGGCATGTAAATGTCGCCCGGCCCCGGCGTGCCGATGCGCAGGCGCGAGAAGACAGCCTCCTTCCCCGAGTCGACGCACACGGTGAAAAACTTTGTGCGGTAGGCGTTATGCACCGTGGGCCGGTCCACGAGCGGCTTGCCGCACAACTTGCCGCCGCGGATCGCGTACACGCGCCGCGCGGCGTGCGCGCGACAGAATCAGTACACCTCGTCGGTGAGATGGCCTCCGGAGTCCACCGTCGTGCGCTCGATGCGCAGCTTCTGCCCGTTCGCATGCGTGAACTCGGCGCGCGGGAACTGCGCGAGCTCGAACCACACCTCCTGCCGCGCCGGGTCGCCGGGAACTGCTCGAGCGCGATGAGCCACGACTCCTCGGCGGCGCGGTAGCCCTGGGCCTTGCACTCGAGGCGGTCCGCCTGCACGTCAACGGCCGCCACGAGCACGCTGACGCCGTTCTGGACCTCACCGGCGAAGCGTTCTGCGCGCGCGAGGATGCCCTCAGGCTCGACGCTGTCGCCACGCTCCTCCCAGGTCCCTCCGAGCACGGTGTTGACCCAGCCCTTGAGCGCAGACCGGTCATCCTTCGCGGCGTGGAACTCCGCGACGCACTCCGCCCACGACTTCCAGCCCAGCGGCCAGTAGAGCCCGGAGAAGTGGTATCCGGCCGTCTGGCCGTCGCCCACCGCGGTGGCGCGCCACTCCCCGCGCGCGAGCATCGCGTGCTTGTGGTGCTTGTCGATGAGCACGCCGCTGTCCATGCACGCGAGCTGCGCTGTCGAGGCGTCGCCCTCGCTCCAGCGGATGTTTTCCGAGCGAATCCAGTCCATGTGCCCGCACGCCGGGCACGGCAAGAAGGAGCAGCGCCAAGTGGAAATCGAAACCACGAGGGATCAGCGAATGACCTCCAGAAGCTGCCCGCGATCAACTCGCACATCTCGCCACCTTCACCCACGCGAAAGCCCGCGGCCTCATCCCTCGAGACCGCGGGCTTCGCTCTGTTGTTCTGCGTCGTGACGCCGACTACTTGCCCGTGAACTTGCCCGGGCGCTTCTCGATGTACGCGGCCAGGCCTTCCTTGGCATCTTCGCCCTGGAAGAGCAGCTGCTGCAGCTCGCGCTCCACGGCCAGCGCGCTTTCGAACGGCAGGTCGGCGCCCGACTGCACCGAACGCTTGATGCGGCCGACGGCCTTGCTGGCCTTGTTCGGCGGGCAGAACGACTCGGCGTACGCCTGGATCTTGTCGAAGAACTCCTGCGCCGTCGCCGTCTCCCACACCTGGTTGATGATGCCCAGCTCGGCGGCCTTCTCGAAGCCGAAGATCTCGGCCGTCACCATCAGCTCGATGGCCTGCGACTTGTTGACCAGGCGGGCCAGGCGCTGCGTGCCGCCCGTGCCCGGCAGCACGCCCAGGTTCACCTCGGGCAGGCCGACCTTGCCCGAGCCCTTGCGCGCGATGCGGATGTCCGCCGCCATGGCGAT
>JADLGX010000546.1 GCA_020849095.1 Candidatus Eiseniibacteriota bacterium | reverse complement strand
CGCTCGTTGTTCGAGCGCGTGAAGGGCGCCTTTGGCGGCTGACGCCGCCCCGGCCTTCGTGCTGCTCGACCGCCTGCCCGCGGCCGGCGAGGAGCTGCGTGTCGAGGGCGACGAAGCGCACTACCTGTCGCGCGTCGTGCGCGCGCGGGCGGGGGAACGCGTGACCGCCACCAACGGCGCCGGGACCATCGCGACGCTCGAGGTGCTGGAGTCGCGTCCCGAAGTGCGCGTGCTCGGCGTGTCCTCACGGATCGTGGAGCGTCCCTCGCCGCGCACCCTATGGTGCGGCGCGCCCGAGGGCGATCGCGCCGACTGGCTGGTCGAGAAACTCGCCGAGCTGGGCGTGGCGCACCTGGTGCTGGTGGACTTCGAGCGTTCGGCCTGGGAGCGCGCGTCGTCGCGGCTCGAGCGCTGGAGGCGCCTGACCGCGGCGGGGCTGCGGCAGTCGCAGTCGGCCTTTCGCATGACGATCTCGGCTCCGGTGGGACTGCCCGGGCTGCTCACGGCCCTGCCGCCGGCCTTCGCGGGCGCGATGGCCCTGCCCGGGGCCACGCTCGCGATCGGGGATGCGCCCCGGCCCGCGGGTGGGGTGACGGGAGTGGTGGGACCTTCGCCCGGTTTCTCCGCTGGCGAGGTCAAGCTGCTGCAGGAAGCCGGGTTCATCCCCGTCTCGCTGGGTCCGTCCCGGCTCCGCACCGAGACCGCGGCGATGGCCATGGCCGTGTGCTGGCAGGTGGGCGCGCCCCAGGAGTCGTGAGCGCCGGGGTGTCCACGGGCGGGGCGAACCGGTCACGCGCTTGACGCCCGTTCGGGCCCGGCCATAGACTGCCGAGTGCCTATGTCGTGGCGGGGCTTCCGTCCCGCTGCCTATCTACCCCAATCTCTTCTCCTCCAAGGAAGATCGTGGTTGCCGAGAGGGGGGAACTTATTGCCTGGTATCAGGGTGAAGGAAGGCGAGTCCTTCGAGAGCGCCCTGCGTCGTTTCAAGAAGAAGTGTGAGAAGGCCGGAATCATGGCGGACCTTCGTCGGCATCAGCACTTCGAGAAGCCGAGTGAGCGGCGCAAGCGCAAGCTGAATGCTGCCAAGCGGAAGAATACCGCCCGCAAGGCTTCGGAGAACTGACGACGCTGCTGAGCTCGAATCAAATGACCGGTCTGGACTGGATCATCGCGGTCCTCGTACTGGTCTTCGTGGTTCGCGGAACCCTGCGCGGCACCATCGCGCAGGTTTTCGCGTTCATTGGCATGTTGGCCGGCCTTGCCGCCGCGGTCTCCGTGGCGGCATGGGTCGGCTCGCACTGGGCGGGCGCGAGTCCCGGCCCGGTGTTCTTCCTTCTGCGCTGGCTCGTCGCGATCCTCGCCGGCATGGCGATCTCCGCACTGTTCCACTGGTGGGGAGAGCTGGTCGCCAAGGCGGCGCACGACGGTCCCTTCGGCTGGCTCGACCGACTCGTCGGCGGGCTGGTCGGCTTCTCGATCGCCGTACTCCTCTCGTCGGTCCTGGTTCTGCTGGCGGTGCAGGCTCCCTTGCTGGATTTCGCGCGCAACGACGCGAAACGCGGCGTGGTGGCCCGGCCGTTGATCGATCTGGGCGTACGAGTGACGGCGTGGCGGGCGCTGCCCTTGCCGGGCGCTCGCTGGCTTCACCGGCAGTTCGTTTCGGCGCAACATCGCCTCGGACGCTGACGGTCCCTTCGGGGTACTGCGGCTCTCCCGGGTTTCAGCGGCCTTCGTGGCCGCGCAAGAGTGGCGACGGCATCGCGGGGTGACCTGCGGCGCGCGCGTGCACTCGGTGGTACTGGCGTGGACTGGCATTCCCTGGAGTTACTCGAGTTCGACCGCGTCTGCGGCAGCATCGCGACGCGCGCCGAATGCGACCGCGCGCGCGAGATCCTCGCGCAGTGGCGGCCACTCGTGCACGGGCCCTTGCTCGCGCGTGAATGCGCGCGCCTGCACGAGGCGCTGCGCCGTTCGCGCGAGCCCGGCTCGTGGTGCGCCACCGGGCGCGGCGCCCTGGCGCCCCTGCTGGCCGACAGCGTGCGTGATCCGCTCGACGGCCCCGAACTGGTCGAAGTGCGCGGCTGGCTCGACGCCGCCCGCGACACGGCCGCGGCCTGGAGCGCCGAAGAGGCGCGCGAGCGTTTTCCCGAGCTTTCGGCCATCGCCCGCCAGCTTCCCGCCCTCGAAGCGCTGCGCGAGCGGCTCGATGTGTCGCTCGACGGCGACGGCGCGGTTCGCGACTCCGCGTCCCCGGCGCTCAAGCGCGCCCGCGTCGGTGTGCTCGACAGCGAGCGCCGGCTGCACGCGCAGCTCGAGCGCTGGTCCTCGGGATTCGGCGAGGGCAGCTACGTCACGCGCTTCGGTGACCGCTTCGTGGCGTGCGTCCCCGCCGCGGGCTTCGCGCGCAAGCGCGGCATCGTCCACGACACCTCCAACAGCGGGCAGTCACTCTTCGTCGAGCCGCTCGAGGCGTGCGAGGGCAACAACCTGCTCATGGAACTGCGGGCCACCGCGTTCGAGGAGGAGCGCCGCATCCTTCGCGAACTGGCGGAAGCCGTCGCCGCTTCGGCGGAGCCGCTCGTCGCCACCGAAGCGACGCTGGCCCAGCTCGACGTGCTGCGCGCCCGTGCGCGCTGGGGCAACGAACTCGGCGCGCTCGCGCTGATGCCCGCCGAAGGCCCGCTCCATCTTATGCACGCGAAGCACCCGCTGCTCGCACTCGGCGAGCGCCGCGATTCGGTGGTGCCGCTCGACCTCGAACTCGCCGACGACGGGCGCATCCTGCTCGTGAGCGGTCCCAACATGGGCGGCAAGACCATCCTGCTCAAGACCGTCGGGCTGGCCGTGGCCATGGCGCATGCCGCGCTGCCCGTGCTCGCCCGCGAGGGCAGCAGCGTGCCGCCCATGGACGAGATCGTCGTGGACCTGGGCGACGAGCAGTCCGTGGACCAGGGACTCTCGACCTTCGCCGCGCACCTGCAGCGCCTGCGCGCCATGGCCGAGGCTGCCGGCCCGCGCAGCCTGATGCTGGCCGACGAACTCGGCGCCGGCACCGACCCCGAGGAGGGCGCGGCGCTGGGCCGCGCGCTGGTCGAGCATTTCGCGCAGCACGGCGCCTGGGGCGTGCTCACCACGCACCTCGGCAGCCTCAAGCGCGTCGCCACCGAAGTGCCCGGCGTGGTCAACGGCTCGCTCGAGTTCGATCTCGAAACGCTCATGCCGCGCTTTCGGTTCCTGCCCGGCATCCCCGGCGCGAGCCATGCGTTGTCGGTGGCCTCGCGGCTCGGATTCCCGCAGGCGCTGCTCGATCGCGCCCGTACGCTCACGCCCGACGAGACGCGCGCGCTCGAGCGGCTGCTGTCCGAGGTGGGCGGCTCGCTGGCGCGGATGCAGGCCGAACGGCTCGAGCTCGCGCAGGCGCGCGCCGAAGCCGACGCGGCCGCGGCCTCGCACCGCGCCGCCGCCGAGGACACGCGCAAGACGCTGGCCGACCTGCGCCGGCGGCTGACCGCCGAGAGCGAGGCGCTGCTCGCGCGCTCGCGCGACCTGTGGCAGACGGTGCAGCGCGAGGCGCGTAAGGCCGACAAGTCGCGCGCCAGCGCCGACGCGCTCAAGCAGTCCATGGAATCCATCGAGCGCGAGGGCGAGGCGCTGCATCGCAAGGCGCGCGAAGCCGGCGGCGCCGAGCGGCCCGATCCCGCCAAGCCGTTCGAGGTGGCCATCGGGCGGCGCGTGCGCGTGCTCGACCTGGGCGTCGAAGCCGACATCGCCAGCCTTCCCGACGCCGAGGGGCGCGTGCAGCTGCGCCGCGGCAACTGGAACATCCAGTCGCACGTCAACCGTCTCGCCGCCGCCGAGGCGGTCGCGGCTCCCACGCGCGCGCCCGTCGCGAGCTTCACGCCGGCCGAGGACTCGCCGCGGCTCGAGGTGGACCTGCGCGGCATGGAAGTGGACGAGGCGCTGCGCGAGGTGGATCACGGACTGGATCGCGCCGTGCTCGCGGGCATCGGCGAGCTGCGCATCATTCACGGCATCGGCAAGGGCATCCTCAAGGCCGCTGTCGAGCGCCACCTGCGCTCGCACTCGCAGGTCGAGTCGAGCCGCATGGGCGAGGGCAACGAAGGCGGCCGCGGCGTGACCGTGGCGAGGCTGCGATGAACGGCGCCGGCGGCAAGGGCGGCCCGCGCATGGCCGACGACTGGGTCGAGCGCGTGCGCGCCGCCAGCGACATCGTCGAAGTGGTGGGGCAGGGCGTGCCGCTCAAGCGGGTGGGGCGGAACTGGATGGGTTCCTGCCCCTTCCACCAGGAGAAGACGCCGTCGTTCTCGGTCAACGCCGAGCGCCAGTTCTACCACTGCTTCAGCTGCAAGGCCGGCGGTGACGTGTTCAAGTTCGTGCAGGAGTCCGAGAAGATCGGGTTCCTCGAGGCGGTCGAGCTGCTCAGCCGCCGCGCCGGCATTCCGGTGCCCGAGCGGCGCAGCGGGGAGCGCGGCAAGCGCGCGCCCCTGCTCGAGGCGCTCGACGCCGCCGCCACCGCATACGAGTCGTGGCTGGGAGACCCCACCGCGGGCGCGGCGGCGCGCGCGTACCTGGAGCGGCGCGGCATCACGCGCGACATCCAGCGCGAGTTCCGCATCGGGTTCGCGCCCGCCGGCTGGGAGAACCTGGTGCCGCGGCTGCGCGCGCGCTTCGGCGACGACGTGCTGATCGAGGCCCGGCTGGCCGGGCGCCGCGAGGGCGCCAAGTCGCTGTACGACTGGTTCCGCAACCGGCTCATGGTGCCGCTCGTGGCGCCCGGCGGCTCGGTGCTCGGTTTCGGCGCCCGCACCATGGGCGACGAGCAGCCCAAGTACCTGAACTCGCCCGAGTCGAGCGTCTACCACAAGAGCCAGTTCCTCTTCGCGCTCGAGCAGGCGCGCAAGCACGTGCGCGCCGACGGCGAGGTGGTCGTGGTCGAGGGCTATTTCGACGCCATCGCCCTGCATCAGGCCGGCATCCGAAACACGGTGGCCACCTCGGGCACGGCGCTCACGGCGGACCACGCCAAGCAGCTGCGGCGGCTCGCGCGCGGCGTGGCGCTCACGTTCGACGGCGACTCCGCCGGGCAGGACGCCATGCAGCGCTCGCTGAGCGTGCTGCTGGCGGAAGGACTCGACGTGGTGGTGGTGGACCTGCCGCCCGGCGACGACCCGGACACGATGGTGCGCCGGGAAGGGCCGGACGGTTGGCAAAGGGTGCGCGCTTCGGCCTACGATGCCGTCGAATTCGT
>JADLGX010000545.1 GCA_020849095.1 Candidatus Eiseniibacteriota bacterium | reverse complement strand
CGATCCCGGAGCTCTTCTTCATTCGAAACTTCGCCGATCCGACCTATGGCTCGCTCCTTCCCGAGGGGGTTCGTGCGACGAGGGAGACCTGGGCGACGATTCATGGCGTACCGTCCGATCTGGCGCATGGAGACGCCCCGAGGCGACTTCAGGTCCACGAGTTCCTTCAGCGGGAGGGTTGGCTGCGCTTCAACAACGGCGACCCTGTGTTATTCAATACGCTGGCGAACTCGCTGCAGGATTCGGTTGCCGTCCTGCGTCAACGCGGGCAGCTTCGCCAGCTAGGCGTGAGTGAGTACGCCGCCATCGCGCATCGATCCGTCGAGCTCGTCGCTGAGATTCAGCGCGAGATTGGCCGACCCGAGGCACGTCGAGTCGGCGGGCGGGTTCACAACCTGGCCGTTACGCCGAGTGGCACCTATTCATCGACGAGTGGGGACGACACCTAGTCCACGAGGCACTTCCCCGGACGACGCGATGCCGTGCTCCTTTCAGGGCGCAGTGTCTTGGGGGTACAGAGCACAGATTCAATTTCCGCATGGACCAATGGCCTCGAGCTCGAGGCAGGGTAGGAGGGTTGAGTGGCAGATGTATTCATCAGTTACTCCAGCGCAGACGCGGAACTCGCCCGGTACGCACATGAGCACCTCACGAAACAGGGTGTGGATGTCTTCACGGCAGAGCTCTCCCTGCAGCCGGGGCAGCCGTGGTCCGAGGCGATCCTTTCAAACCTGCGCTCGAGTGATTGGGTGATCGTGCTGGCGAGTGAGAAGGCCTGCGCTTCGCCTTACGTACAGCAGGAGTTTGGAATTGCCCTTGGCAGCGTGCTCGGCGGCGGAGGCAAACAGATCGTCCCCGTCGTTTGGGATATGGAGCCGGCCAAGCTGCCGGGTTGGATGAGCCGCTTCCAGGCCGTCGATCTTCGGAAGGACCTGCTGGCAGAGATCGGTCAGTGCCTCGACAAGATCGCCGCGCGCATTGTTTCCAAGCGGCAGCAAGGCGCGCTGGTGCTCACCGTGCTGCTGGCGGGCGTGGTGCTCCTAGCCGCGAGTGAAGGCTAGAAACTTGCGCGGTACGCAAGCTGTCGCCATCCCAATTGAGGCGGCAACAGACCTGATCCGAGAGGGCTCGGCGAGGATCAAGCGATGCGAGCGCGCACGAGGCAAGAGCCTGGGAGTCTTGGCAGTCACGCGTGATGGAGCGGACATGGCGAAGCGGGTGTTCTTCAGCTTTGATTTCCAGGACGTGGCAGACTTCCGGGCAAACGTGGTCCGGTCGCACTGGATGACGAAACCTGATCGTGAGTCAGCAGGGTTCTTCGATGCGTCGATTTGGGAGGCCGCGAGAAAGACCGGGGACGTCGCTCTCAAACGGCTCATCAACTCCAGCCTGGAAGGCACGACGGTGACGTGCGTGCTGGTCGGTTCGGAGACGTACGCCCGACGCTGGGTGCGGTACGAGATCCTGAAGAGCTTTCGCCGGGGAAACAAGATCCTCGCTGTGCACATCAACTCGATCCGGGACAAGAACAGGATGGTTAAGCCCCTTGGCCCCAATCCCTTCGACTTCCTTGGGGTTCGCTTTTCGAGCACTGGTGAGACTGGCACGCTGCTCGAATTCGTCGAGGGTCAGTGGCGCGAAAGCGCAGAGATTGAAGGCCGCGCGTCCTATCTGACCGGTGGGATGGCCCAAGAGTACCGCGGGAAGGCGTTCCAGTTGTCTGTCGGCTTTCCCGTCTACGACTGGGTGGCGGACGACGGGTACCACAACTTCGCCCAGTGGATCGGCTGAAATGCCCACCAAGACCTCCAACTACACCGACGCATCCCAAGCAGTCCAGGCGCACCTGGGGATCATGCAGAACGTGATCCAGCGCATGGCTTCGAACAGCACGTCCTGCAAGGCATGGTGCATCGCACTCGTTTCTGGCCTGCTGGTGGTGGTGGCGGACAAGGGGAAGCCGGAGTACGCGTGGCTGGCCGCGATGCCGACCGCCCTCTTCCTCGTCCTCGATGCGTACTACTTGGCACTCGAACGAGCGTTTCGCGCGTCGTACAATCGGTTCATCGACAAGCTGCATCATGGTCGAGTGGCGGCAGCGGACCTCTACGCGGTCGAGCCAGTGGGCTCGTTGCCCCGGCTCTTCCTCGGCGCACTGGTCTCGTTCTCCGTCTGGCCGCTCTATCTGACGTTGCTGGCCATGATCTGGCTCGCGAAGCAGTTCGTCCTGTGAGCGGGTGAGGCTGCGCCCTCACCTGTACCGCTCGTTCCCGCCCCCGGGAAGATGCACCGATGCCCATCCCTCGAATTGCCCATCCTGCGGGATCCGCGAAGTCCGTCGGCATCTGGATCCGCGTTTCGACCGAAGACCAGGCCCGGGGCGAGAGCCCCGAGCATCATGAGCGGCGCGCCCGCGCGTACGCTGAAGCCAAGGGCTGGACGGTTCGCGAGGTCTATCACCTCGAAGCGGTGAGCGGGAAGTCCGTCATGGGACATCCCGAGGCCAAGCGGATGCTCGAGCACATCGCCTCGGGCCGAATCACCGGCCTGATCTTCTCCAAGCTGGCCCGGCTGGCGCGCAATACTCGCGAGCTGCTCGACTTCGCGGACCTCTTCCGGGACCACGAAGCCGACCTGATCTCGCTCCAGGAGTCCATCGACACCACGACCCCGGCCGGCCGACTGTTCTACACCATGATCGCGGCCATGGCGCAGTGGGAGCGCGAGGAGATCGCGGAGCGCGTGGCGGCCTCGGTGCCCATCCGCGCCAAGCTCGGGAAGTCCACCGGCGGCAGCGCGCCGTTCGGCTACCAGTGGAAGAACCACCAGCTGCTGCCGAATCCCGCCGAAGCCCCCGTGCGCAAACTTATGTACGAGCTCTTCCTCGAGCACAAGCGCAAGAAGACCGTGGCCCGGCTGCTCAACGAACGCGGATACCGGACGCGCACGGGCGGAAAGTTCTCGGACACCACGGTCGACCGTCTGCTGCGAGATCCGGTCGCCAAGGGGACGCGACGTGCCAACTACACCAAGTCCCTGGGACAGAAGCGGCACTGGAAGCTCAAGCCTCGTGAGGACTGGGTGCTGTCGTCAGTCGAGCCGATCATCTCCGAGGAGACGTGGGCGAAGTGCCTCGCGATCCTGGACCGGCGCCGCGCGGCAGGGCAGCGTCCTGCCCGCAAGGCTGTCCATCTCTTCACGGGCTACGCCTTCTGCCAGTGCGGCCACAAGCTCTACGTACCCTCGAACCAGCCGAAGTATGTCTGCTACCGCTGCCACACCAAGATCGGCGTCGGGGATCTGGAGTCCGTCTTCCACGAACAACTGAAGCGCTTCTTCCTCTCACCCGAGGACGTTGCCCGGCATCTCGGGCGAGCGGACGAAGAGATCCGGACCAAGGAGGAGCGCCTCGTCGCTCTGGAGACGGAAGCGTCGAAGATCCGACAGGAGATGGACAAGACCTACCGGCTCTACCTGGCCGACGAGCTCTCGCCCGAGGGCTTTGGCCGGACGTACAAGCCACTCGAAGAGCGCCTCAAGGCACTCGAGACCGAACAGCCGAGACTCCAGGGTGAGCTGGATTTCCTCCGCGTCCAGTACCTCGGGCGGGACGAAATCCTGGCCGAGACACAGGACCTCTACGAGCGCTGGCCGAACCTCGCGGCAGACGAGAAGCGAGCCATCGTCGAGGCGATCGTCGAACAGATCCGAGTGGGCAAGGAGGACGTCGAGTTCGACCTCAGTCCCTTTACCGGCTCTGCCGAAGAACCGACAGAAGAGCAACGCAACCTCAGGGATTCATCGCCGCCACGATGAGCGGCCTGGCGGGAAAGCGCGCCCGCCCGCTGGCGCGGGCCAGGTCCACCGTTCCGGTCTCGAGCGGCTCGCGCAGCGCATCGAGCAGGTGGCGCGGGTACT
>JADLGX010000544.1 GCA_020849095.1 Candidatus Eiseniibacteriota bacterium | reverse complement strand
CTTCGACCGACTGGGCGTCCCCCGCCTCTGCCGGCGCTGAACCATCGAACCGCCGGATGCGGACCCGCTTGTCCGGTGGTGTGGGAGGGGAAGCGCGGGACGAACCCGCGCTCCCCTATCCCGATTTTCCCCGGAGGAGCCGTGCGGATTCCCCTCGTCCCGTCACTCGTGCTGCTGCTCGCGCTCAATCCGCCGTCGGCACCTGTGCGCGCTTCCACCGGCCAGCCCGTCGCTGTCGCGGACACCACGCGCCTCGGCATCCCGTACACGCGCTACAAGACGACCGACCGATTCGAGCGGTCGATCACCTTCTACCTGTCGAACGTCCCCGACAGTGCGCATCGCGCGCTGCCGCTCGTCCTCGTGATCGACGGCTCGGGCTGCCAGTCCGTGTGGAAGCGGGTGGGGGATCGTGTCGGCGGCGGCCACCAGAATCTTATGCGCCGGCAGGCCCGCGGCCGCGCGCGCGTGATGATCGTCGAAAAGCCCGGCGTCGCGTTCCTCGACGACCCGCCGCGCCCGGGTTCGGCCGAGGGATCGAGCGTGGAGTTCCGGCGCGAGCACACGCTCGAACGCTGGAGCGAGGCCAACGCCGCCGCGCTGCGCGCCGCGCGGCAGCTGGAAGGGGTGGACGCCACACGGGTGCTGGTGTGCGGGCACTCCGAGGGCGGGACGGTTGCGGCGCGCGTCGCGGCGCTCGTTCCGGAAGTCACGCACGCCGCGCCGCTGTCGTGCGGCGGCGCGACCCAGCTCTTCGATCTCGCCGAGTGGTTCGGCGCGCCTCAGCCCGGCGACAGCGCGGGCATGGCGGCGGCCCGGCGGCAGTCGGTGTTCGACGAGTGGGCCCGGATCCGCGCGGACTCGACGAGCACCGAGCGCATGTGGCTCGGCCATCCGTACCGGCGCTGGTTCACCTTCTGCTCGGGCAACTCGCTCGACGATCTGCTCGCGATGCGCGCCCGGCTGTTCCTCGCGCACGGCACCGGCGACCGCGCGGTTCCGGTGGTCGCGTTCGACTGGGTGCGCGCCGAACTCGCCGCCCGCGGGCGGGAGGCGGTGATCGAGCGGATCGAGGGAGCCGACCACGGCTTCTTCGGGCCGGAGGGGGCTCCGACGGACGGATCGACCGTGGGGGGAATCGAAAAGGTCTTCGCCCGGGTGCTGGACTGGTTCCTCGGCCCGGCCTGATTCCGGCGGAGGGGGGCGCGGTTCGCGCATTGCCCTTCCGGGGGCACTTGTGCACAATGCCCGCGCAGCCGCCAGGGAGGCGGCAGGGCGACGAGGCTTGAGACCGGGCCTCGCAACGCCGCGGATGGAGTCGCCTTGCACCGGGCTCCAACCCCAAGGATTGCACGGGAGTAAGGTCACCGCTTCCAGTGGCTTCTTCAATCTCCGCCAAACGCCAACGCCAGATCCTGGCCGTCCTGCTCGGCGCCTTCTCGGTGCTGTCGGCCGCCAGTATCGCCACGTACCACGCGCCCGCCGCCGGGGAATCCGTGTGGGCGACCGCCAACGCGTGCGGCGCCGCCGGCTCCCTGCTCGCCTACGGGCTCGTCTGGACCTTTGGCCAGGCGGCCGCGTTCGGGGTGCCGCTGCTCGCCGGACTCTGGGGCTGGAACCGGCTGCGCAGCCGTCCCGCGCTGCCCCTGCTCATCACGTCCGCGCTGGGCGCCCTCATGGTGTTCGAAGTCTGCACGCTGTTCGGGCTCGGCGGGCTCGATCGCGCGCGCTGGGCCGGCGGCTGGGGTTTCGCCGCCACGCTGGCGCTGCAGTCCTCGCTCGGGCTGGTCGGCTCGTGGGTGGTCGCCACCACGCTGCTGTTCGTGACCGCGCTGGCCGCCTCCGAGATGGGCTTTCACTGGATCGGCAAGCTGGCGCACGGCCTCGTGCTGGACCCGGCCCGCGGAGTCGCGGGCGGAGTGTCCGGCGCGTGGGCGCAGCTTCAGGAGCGCCGCGCCGAGGCCGCGCGCCTCGCCGCGAAGAACAAGGCCAAGGAGCCCAAGGGCAAGAAGGCGCGCGTCGCGCCCGTGCCCGTCGCCGCCTCGGCCGAGGCCGCCGAGGGACCGCGCATTGACGGCCAGCCCAAGCCCGCCCCCAAGGGTTCGGCCGTGGCGCTCGCCGACGAGGACGACGACGACGGGCCGGACGAGGGGGGAGTGAAGGCGGCCGCGCCGCCCGCCCCGCCGGTGATCAAGAAGACCGTCACGTCGAACCGACCGCGCTCGCTCGAACTGGAGCGCCCGACCGGCCCGGCGCCCGAAGAGCCTCTGCCGCCGCTCAGCCTGCTCGAGCTGCCGCAGCAGCCCGAGGACCTGGTCACCGCCGCCGACCTGACCCACCAGGCCACGCTGCTCACCACCAAGCTGGCCGACTTCGGCATCGAGGGGCGCGTCACCGAGATCCATCCCGGACCGGTCGTGACCATGTTCGAGTTCGAGCCGGCCGCGGGCGTGAAGGTGAACTCGATCGTCTCGCTCGAGGACGACCTCGCGCTCGCCCTGCGCGCCAGCCGCATCCGGGTGATCGCGCCGCTGCCCGGCAAGGGCACCGTCGGCGTCGAAATCCCGAACCCGCGGCGCCGGACGGTGTATCTCCGCGAGGTGCTCTCCTCGCAGGCCTACGAATCCAGCAACGCGGCGCTCAAGGTGCCGCTCGGAGTGGACGTCAACGGCACGTCGTTCGTGTCCGACCTGACGAAGATGCCGCACGTCCTGATCGCCGGTTCGACGGGCGCGGGCAAGAGCGTGTGCCTGAACACCATCATCACGGGGCTGCTCTTCCAGCACGACCCGCGCTCGCTGCAGCTGATCATGATCGACCCCAAGATGGTCGAGCTGTCCATGTACAACGGCATCCCGCACCTCACGCTGCCCGTGGTGACCGACTCCAAGAAGGCGTCGCGCGCGCTGCGCTGGGCGGTGGGCGAGATGGAAAAGCGCTACAAGCTGCTCGCCGGCGTCGGCGCCCGCAACATCAACACGTACAACGAGCGCATCGCCGAGGGAAAAGTCCCGCCCACCGAGGGCAGCGACAAGGTTCCCGAGCGCCTGGGCTACGTGGTCGTGATCGTGGACGAGCTGGCCGACCTCATGCTGACCGCGCCGGCCGAGATCGAGGAGCCGATCGCCCGGCTCGCGCAGATGGCGCGAGCGGTCGGCATCCACCTGGTGCTCGCCACGCAGCGCCCGTCGGTGGACGTGATCACCGGCGTCATCAAGGCGAACTTTCCGTCGCGAATCGCGTTCCGCGTGGCCAGCAAGACGGACTCGCGCACGGTGCTCGACATGAACGGCGCCGAAAACCTGCTCGGCATGGGCGACATGCTGTTTCTGCCCATGGGCAAGGCCGACGCGCACCGCGTGCACGGCTGCTTCGTGTCCGAGGAGGAGACCACGCGCGTCGTGGACTTCTGGCGCGCCAAGGCCGCCGCCTCGGTCGCCGCGCCTCCGCCGCTCGCGACCGAAGTCAACATTCCCGAGGGGGACGAGGACGAGCTGGCCGAGGACGGTTTCATGGCCGACGAACTCATCCCGCAGGCCGCTTGCCTGGTCGTCATGCACAACCAGGGCAGCACGTCGCTGCTCCAGCGCCGGCTCCAGGTGGGCTACTCGCGCGCCGGCCGGCTCATGGACCAGCTCGAGCAGCTCGGCGTGGTCGGGCCGTTCAACGGCAGCAAGGCGCGCGACATCCTCGTGGACCAGCAGTGGCTGCAGCAGAAGGGATTCCAGTGACCCGCAAGCGCCGCCCGGGACCGCCGCGCCTCGCCTTCGTGACGCTCGGCTGCCCCAAGAACACCGTGGACTCCGAGCACATGCTGGGCGCGCTCGTGCAGGACGGCTTCCAGACCGTGGCCGACCCGGGCGACGCCGACGTGGCCGTGGTCAACACGTGCGCGTTCCTGCAGAGCGCCGTGCGCGAGTCCAAGGACGCCATCGCGAACGTCGCCGCGCTCAAGGAGAGCGGCAGCCTCAAGGCGCTCATCGTCACAGGCTGCCTCGCGCAGCGCTCGGGCGCCTCGCTGCTCGACGAGTTTCCCGGCGTGGACGCCGTGCTGGGAACGGGGCAGTGGAAGGACGTGGTCGGCGCCGCGCGCCACGTGCTGGGCGGCTCGCACGAGCGCATCGCGAACACCGAGTACCCCGGCGGAGCGGTGGACGACGGCATGCCGCGCGCGCTCAGCACCCCGCGCCACGTCGCCTACCTCAAGATCAGCGAAGGCTGCGATCACCGCTGCACCTTCTGCATCATTCCCCACCTGCGCGGCGACCAGAAGAGCCGGTCGGTCGAGTCGCTCGTGGCGGAGGCGCGCTCGCTGGCCGCGATCGGCGTTCGCGAGCTCAACCTGATCGGGCAGGACACCACGGGCTACGGCACCGACCTGCCGGGCAAGCCCGGGCTGGCGGACCTGCTCGCCGCCCTCGACACCGTCGAGGGAATCTCGTGGATCCGCGTCCAGTACACCTACCCGCGGCTGTGGACCGACGAGCTCATCTCCACCTGGGCGAACTCCAAGAAGGTCGTGCCCTACGTGGACATGCCGCTGCAGCACATCGCGCAGGACATGCTGCGCCGGATGGGCCGCGCCATGACCGAGAAGCAGACGCGCGAACTGGTCGCCCGGATCAAGCGTGGAATCCCCCGGGTGGCATTCCGGACCAACTTCATCGTAGGTTTCCCCGGCGAAACGCAGGAGCACTTCGAGACGCTCGAGCGATACATCGAGGAAGAACCGTTCGACAACCTGGTCGTGTTCGGCTACGAACGCGAGCCCGAGACGCCGTCCTACGAGATGACGCCCCGGGTGCCGATCAACAGCAGGCGGTCGCGCCGCGCGAAGCTGCTGGGTCTCCAGCAGCGCCTTTCGCGCGAGCGGCTGTCCCGCCGCATCGGTGAAACGGCCACCGTGATGATCGACGGACCCGCGCCCGGGCGCGGCGGCCAGTGGGCCGCGCGCACGGCGGGTTCGGCTTTCGAGGTGGACGGGGGAGTGGTGGTGGAAGGCGACAACCTGGTTCCCGGGCAGCTGGTGACCGTGCGCATCACGGGCGCGGCCGCCTACGACCTGTTCGCGCGCGTGGAACGATCCGCGGATCCCGCGCTCAACATTCTGGGCTGAAAGAGGAACAACCGGATGCGTGCACGTCTGAACGGGCTGCTGTTCGCACTGCTGATCGGCGCTTGCCTCGTGCCTTCCGCCGAGGCCAAGAAGTTCCGTTACGCCAGCGGACCGCGAGCGCCCGAGGACTCGGTGCTGTCGGTGGCCAACACGTATCTCGATCCCGTGGTGCGCTCGCGCGGACCGCGCGTGCCGTACACCAACCTGCAGCTGACCGAGTTCGTGGCCGACAGCGCCGCCGCGCGCGCGCTCGCCACGGCGCCGCTCGACCGCGGCTCGCACGCGGTTCTCGCACCCACCCAGAACCATCCGCTCAACTTCGTGCTCGAGCACGCGTTCCTCAAGGAACTCGCGCGCCGCGGCGTCGAGGTGACCGTGCGCCGCACGCCGGTGCCCGACGACTCGGTGGCCGCCATGTACGCCAACCCCGGCGACCCGCTCGTCGAGTACACGCTGGGCTCGGCCAAGATCACGTACCTGCGCCTGGTCGGCTGGCTGCCGGGACGCGTCAAGATCGAGCGCCAGGCGCTCGTCCAGGGCAGCGTCTCCATGCGCGAGCCCGCCTCGTCGCGCGTCCTGTGGACGGGCGACCTGGGGCAGAACTTCGTGGACCGCTTCTCGCGCGCCCAGGTTTCGCTGGTCGAGGAGGCGCGCTTTCCCGAACTCAAGGACACCGTGCCGGTCCGCAACCTCGACAAGGTGGTGGAACCCATCATCGTGGTCGGCGTGGTCGGCGGACTCGTCGCGCTGTTCTTCCAGAACCGCCCCTGATTCTCGTCTCGATGATTCCGTTCACGACTCTTCCGCTCCGCTCCCCGGAGGGAGGCTTCTTGTCTTCTCGTCTTCGCACGGCGCTCGCCGCCTGCGCGCTGGCCGCGCTCGCGGCCGGCTGCGGCGCCGCCGTCGTTCCGTCAATCCACAGCGACACCAACCGCGTCGCGGTCGCGCGCGGCCTGTACGAGCGGCGCGAGTTCACTCTCGCCGTGGACGTGCTGAGCAGCTACGCGACCACCGGCACGGGCAACGCCGACATCGACCAGGCGGTCTACCTGCTGGGGCTGTCGTACCTGGGACAGAAGGACTGGGTGAACGCGCAGGCGCAGTTCGAGCGCATCGCGCGCGACTACCCCGAAAGCGACAGCGCCGCCGCGGCCATGTTCCAGCTGGGCGAGGCCATGTTCGGCCAGTCGCGCCCGTCGGACTTCGACCAGGAGTTCACGCTCAAGGCGCTCCAGCAGTGGGAGACCTACGTGCGCACGTCCCCCGGCGACACCTACGCGCGCCGCGCCGACGCGCGCATCGCCGAGTGCCGCACGCGCCTGGCGCGCAAGTTGTGGCGCAGCGGCGACGTGTACGTGAAGCAGAAGCTGTACACGGCGGCCAAGCTGTACTTCGCCGACGTCATCAACGAGTACGCCGACACGCCGGTGCTGGGCGATGCGATCCTCGGCAACGCCGTGGCCGACGCCCGGCTGGGCAAGCGTGACAGCGCGCTGGCCGTGCTGCGCGGGCTCGAGCAGCAGTTCTCCGGGCAGCCGCTCGGGATCAAGGCCGCCGAGCTGCGCGTGAAGATGGAGAAGTGGCCCGCCGAGGGCGACCGCAGCAAGCGCCGCAACCGTCCGATCGAAGCGCCGGTGCAGCCCGCGGGCTCGCCCGTCGCGCCGGCCGGGACGTCCTACACGCCGTGAGCGGACGCGCTCGCGCGGCCGGCCCCGTGGAGCGGCTCGGCATCTTCGGCGGCACGTTCGATCCGCCGCACGTCGGGCACCTGGCGCTGGCCGAGTGGGCGCGCGAGGAGCTGTGCCTCGATCGCGTGCTGTTCGTGCCGGCGGGCAGCCCGCCGCACAAGCAGGGCGCGCGCCGCACCGCGGCCGCCCGCCGCGTCGCCATGACGCGCGCCGCCGTGCGCGGCAATCCGGCCTTTTCGGTTTCGACGCTCGAAACCTCGCGCCGCGGACCGTCCTGGACCGTGGACACGCTGAACCAGCTCGCGGCCGCGAACCCCGGCGCCGAGCTCTGGCTGCTGATGGGCGCCGACATGTTCGCGACCCTGGGCACGTGGCGCGACAGCGGCGGGATCGCGAAGCTCGCCCGCATCGCGGTGGCGCTGCGGCCGGGCGCGAAGGCGCCGCGGCGCGCGGCGGGAGTGAAGGGCGCCCGTGTGAAGTGGCTGGCCAATCCCGGCATCGAGGTTTCGTCGAGTGCCGTGCGCGAGCGGGCACGCGCCGGCCGCAGCGTGCGATACCTGGTGCCCGACCCGGTCGCGCGCCTCATCGCGCGGCACCGTCTCTATCG
>JADLGX010000543.1 GCA_020849095.1 Candidatus Eiseniibacteriota bacterium | reverse complement strand
GTGGACGAAGCCGACGTGCTGCTGTTCCTGGAGTGTTTCTCAGGGCCGGGCCTCCGACCGCCGGAAGCCTGCCGATAATCAGCCTGCCTCGGTTCGATCCGCCGCCCTGTCGGGGCTTCAAAAACGGGCGACCGCAGGCCGGCGTGGGGCTCACGCCGCCGGGCTACCTGCCTTCGCGTCTTGAGGCCTCGGAGTAGACTGTCCGCGAGCCGCACAAACCGTGCGTTTCGCAGATAATGCCACACGCCGCATCGGCTCACGGCTTACAGCTCATAGCTGAACGCTGACAGCTGATAGCTGATAGCTGACAGCTATTCTCTGTCGCACATCTGCATCGACGCGGTCGTCCGGGCATCGAGGCGCAGCACGAGGCACTTGGCCGCCCCGCCGGACTTGAGATACTCCGAGAGATTGACTGGGTGCACCCGATATCCGCGGCCACACAGGTCGGCGGTGAGTTGGTTGCATCCGGCGGGCAGGACGATGTCGTCGTGGATGAGCACGGCGTTGCAGCCGAATCGCAGCGCATCATGCTCGCTGACCTCGATGAGATCCCCGATGTTGGAGGCGAGCACGCGCCGCCCGTACTCGTCGAAGGCACCGGGGAAGTACATCGCGCGGTCGGGCCCCAGCGGGCAAAAGCACGTATCGAGGTGATAAAACCGTGGATCGACGAGTTGCAGCGAGAGGATGCGCCGCCCCAGCATCTCGGCGATGAGATCGTGCGAGCGGATTTCGCTGCGGAAGTGATAGCCGCAGTAGAGCTGTTCGCCGCAGAACAACGCGTCGCCCTCGCCCTCGAAGAAGACATCCGGCGGCAGTTCGACCACCTCGAATCCGTGCCCGGCGAACCAATCCCGAAACACCGGCTCTTCGCCGCTGCGGGCGGGGACCCGGAACCGGCTCAGGATCGCCCGGCGGCCGACCACCAGGCCGGCGTTGGCGGTGAAGACCAGGTCCGGCAGCCCGGCCTGCGGCTCCACCGTCTCGATCTGAATGCCGCACTGTTGGCCGAGGGTTTCGCGCAGATGTGTCCACTGGGCCGTGGCCAGCCCCGGATCGGCCCCCCGCAGACGCGACATCCACGGATTGATCTCGTACTCGATCCCGAAATATGTGGGCGGGCACATCAGCAGTGCGGACATGAATAGCTCCAGTCTCCAACAGCATCACGCCAGTTCGGCCAGCAGTTCGCGAAGGAAGGGCTCCACGTCCGTGACCAGCCCAACCGTCTGGAAACTGCCGCGGTCGGCGAGCTTGGTGGCGACCGCCGGATTGATATCCACGCACACCAGGGGCACCTCCGCGGGAAGCAGGTTGCCGGTGGCCACCGAGTGCAGCGTGGTGGCGATCATCAGGGCGAAGCCGAGCGAGTGAACGTGCCGGCGCATGGCCGCCTGGGCTTCCAGCGTGTCGGTGATGACCTCGGGCAGCGGCCCGTCGTCGCGGATCGAGCCGGCGAGCACGAAGTCGACATTGTTCCTGACGACAGCGTGCATGATTCCGCTCGTGAGCACGCCCGCTTCCATGGCCGCGCGAAAGCTGCCGTAGCGGCGGATGGTGTTGATCGCCCGCAGGTGGTGCTCGTGGCCGGTCTCGGCCGGAATCGCCCGATCCATGTACGCCAAGCGACGTGCCGTAGAGCGCCTGCTCGACATCGTGCGTGGCCAGCGCGTTGCCCGCGAACAGCACGTCGAGATAGCCGTTCTCGATGAGCCAGACCACGTGCGGCGCCGAGCCGGTGTGCACGATTGCCGGCCCGCCGACGAGCAGGATCTTCTTGTCCGAAGCACGCACTTCGCGCATCCGTTCGGCGATCTGGCGTACGATCACGTTCTTGGGCTTCTCGCTGGAGACAGCCGACGTCATGAACTCGAAGACGCCGACCTTCGGCCCGCGCGGAGCCGGCGTGACCTTCACGCCGCGATAGCCCACGACGACAGGGTCACCCGCCCGGACATCCGCGACCGGCACGCATCGAAACCGCTCGCCGGCGGAGTCGAAAACGATCCCGCAATCCATTTCTTGATCCCGGACATCATACCAGGTGTCGCCATGCCGCACGGCCGTACGCTGGTTCGTCGTCGCGTAGAAGCCCTCGGGAAAGACGCCGTCCTGCTCGGCCGCCACCAGGCGCACGTCCTCCGCCGTCTTGACGGCCGCCCCGTGCCGGGCGATATGCGAGATCACCTCGGAGAGGGCTTCCTGCGAGGCTGCCGAAACCTCCACCCGGGCAAAGCTCCGATCGTTCTGGGTCTGACCGATGCGGATGTCCGTGATGCGATACTCCGCGCGGTAGGCCAGAATCTCGTCCAGCACCTTCGAGAGCGTCAGCGAGTCGATGATGTGCCCTTCCAGCGTGATCTCTTCGGTAACCATTGGCTGCCTCCATTGCCCGTGAACCGCGGCGCCTCAGAATGATAGCCGCAAGGCGTGTCATCGGGAATGACCCGCAGCCCGCCGGGGCTCGCAAGTCCATGTCGTAGCGAAGGATCGGGCCGAGCCCCAGATCACCTTGCGGCAGGCCACGTCCGGCGGAGTGCGTCGATGGCATGCTCCTTGCCCTTGGCCTCCACCTCGATCCAGTGCACGGCCGCAAATGCGCTCGGCACGGTCTGGATCAACTCGCTGTGTCGTGGATCGGCGAGCCCTTCGATTCCG
>JADLGX010000542.1 GCA_020849095.1 Candidatus Eiseniibacteriota bacterium | reverse complement strand
TGCGCTCGGCGACCAGGTTCATCCACGCCGCCATGCCGCCGGTCAGCGAATACGCCTCGAGTCCGAGCGAGCGCAGGTGCTCGGTGGCGCCACGGCTCGAGTTGCCGTGCCCGCAGACGGCCACGGTACGCAGGCTCGGGGCGAGTCCGAGGCCGTCGAGATCGGTGCGCGCGATCAACTGAGATCCCACGACGTTCACGAAGCGGTCGGGCGGCAGCAGGTCGATGTGGCCACCGCGCACGGCTGCCGCGGTGCGCACGTCCACGATCTGGAGCGGGTCGCCCGCCTCGACGGCGCGCAGGAGTTCGGCGGGGCTGATCTCGGGAATGCGTGGCTCGGTCACGGGCGGTCTCCGGTCCGGTGGGAACAGTGGGGTGAGAGAGGCCGCAAGATATCCAGCGCCGCGACGGGGATGAAGCGAAAATGTGCCGAGCCGGGCGCGTCGCTCCGGTTACGCGCCCGCTCGATCCATCTCCTTCTGCCGCCTGCCGAGCCACAACGCGAGCGCGACGGACAATCCAGCCACCGGTACGACCACGAACGCGATTCCGGACAGGCCCAGTCCCAGCGCGGCCAGTCCGGCGTACGCCCACACGGTGAGCTGGTCGCTGAAGCGATACACGAACGTCTCGATGAAGTTCTTCGCCTTGTACTTGTCCTCTCGGCTCACCACCGTGAACAGCGTCTCCATCGCGGGGTTCATTAGCGAGAAGTTGGCGGCTCGCCGGCAGACCATGAGCACGGCCAGCGTCTGGAACGCGGGGAACAGCCCGAGCGCGCCGAAGCCGAGCATGGTCAACACCGGCACGACGGCGAGCGTGACCGTCAGCCCGAACCACTTGGTGATCCGGCCGGTGAAGAAGAACTGCGTGAACAGCGTCAGCACTTGCGCGGCCAGCTCGAGCTGGGCGAGCACCGTGGTCCGCGCCCCGCGCGTGGGGTAGAGCCGTCCGACCAGGTCGGTCTGCGAGGCGTACAACACCGTGGAGCCGAGAATGTAGAGCGTGAGGAACACCGCGATCGCGAGCAGGTAGGGCGACTGCAGCAGCCGCGTGAGGCCGCCCCACGCGCTGCCGCCGATGCGAATGTCATTGTCATGTGCAGGGGCCCCCGCCTCCGGCGGGGTGGGGCCCACCGCGCGCCGCGGGAACCACATGACGACCAGCACCGCGATCTCGAGCAGCAGGGCCGAAACGAGCAGCAGGTTCTGGGTGCCGATGGTCGAGGCCATCGCCGCGGTGAAGGCCGACCCGGTGATCGAGCCGAGCGTTCCGCCCACGCCGATGAAGCCGAACAGCCGCTTGGCCTGATCGCTCGTGAACGCGTCGGCCATGAACGACCAGAAGATCGAGATGACGAAGAAGTTGAAGACGCTGGTCCACACGTAGAAGCTGCGGCCCATCCAGAGTTCGAACGTCGAGCCCTCGGCCGACCCCGACAGCCGCATGAGCAGGTAGAAGACGAACAGGTTCGCGACGAAGATGTGGTAGGTCAGCGCGATGAACTTGCGCACCCGGAAGCGCACGACGAGCGCGCCGTAGATCGGGTTGAACAGCAGCGTCGCGCCGAGCGTGCCCAGGAACAGCCAGGGCAGGTTCCTCACGCCGGACGCCGCCGCGATTTCGTCGCGAATCGGGCGCAGCACGAACCACGCGCTCATCGCGAAGAAGAAGTAGACGAACGACAGCAGCAGCGACGAGAGCTCCGGCCCTCGCACATCCACGAGAAGCCGGAGACTCGTCAGCAGGCGGCCGCCCGCAGGGGAGTGCGGGTCGCGGTGGGCGGTTGTCACCTAGCGGGGTCTCGCCTTCCAGGCGGCGAGCACTTCGGCTTCACGCTCGGGAGCGAGGCCGTTGAGCTTGCCCTCGAGCTGCGCCTGGCGGGCCTCCGGCGGGCGCGTCTTGTTCCACTCGAGCGTGTCCAGCGCGGTCACCGCGAGCGGCCGGAACTTCAGCCCCTTCGCGACGGCCCGGGCGTTCGAACGGAAGTGGAAGCCGGCCAGTTCGCCCGCCGGCGGAATCCACACCGGCATGTGCTTCCATGCCTCGATCTTCTGCTGCTGGAGGAAGTCGGCGCTCGCCCACGTGAACTGCGCGCCGGCGGTGGTCACCGCCTTGATGCCGTAGAGCATCTCGGCGACGGTGAGCGGCGATGCGGGCCCGAGCGCGTTGTACACGCCGGTCTCGCGCTGCTCGATCATGTGGATCGTCCACTCCGCCAGGTCGCGCGCGTCGATGAACTGCACGCGGTCGTTCGGGTCGCCCGGGGCCAGCACTTCGCCGCCGCGATCGATTCGCGACGGCCAGTAGGTGAATCGGTCCGACGGGTCGAGCGGGCCGACGATGAGGCCGGGCCGAATGATGGTCGAAACCGGATACGTCTCCTGCACGAGGCGCTCGCAGAACGCCTTGAACGGCGCGTACTGGCTGCCGCGCAACGCGGGATCGGTCGAGTACGGGTCCACGTCGGCGGGCATCGGCGCCGTCTCGGCGGTCTCGTCCATGCCCGGCTTGCCGTGGTCGGGGTACACGGACACGGTCGAGATGAACACGTAGTGCCCGACCTTGCCCTTCAGGTGCTGCGCGACGTTGCGCACCCAGTAGGGAGCGGTCGTCGGAATGTCGAGCACGACGTCGAACGAGCGGCCCTTGAGCACGCTGACGTCGGCGTTCAGGTCGCCGACCAGCATGTCCACGCGGTCCTTGAACAGGTCGGGGCGGCGCTTGTTGCGGTTGAGCAGCGTGACCTTGTGCCCGCGCGCGAGCGCGTACTCGACCTGCTCGGGCCCGGTGAACCCGGTGCCGCCGATCATGAGGATGTTGAGCCGCTTGTCGGCTTTGCCGAGGACGGGCGTCTTGAGCCCGGGCAGGGGAGAAGCGGGCGGGGGCGCCTGCGCGGCGGCCAGTGCCGGCAGGGAGAGCGCGCTCGCAGCCGTGGCCGCGGCGGATGTCTTCAGGAACTGCCTGCGCGTGATTTTCATGAGCGCAGTTTGCCCACCCGGCGCGCCGTGTCGATACGGCCCTGACGAGCGCCGCTCGCCCGGCTCCGAGCGCGACGGATGCTTCGACGAGCTCGCTGCAAATGGGATCGCTTGAAGGGATCCGCCTCAATGAGGCGCCCCTGCTTGGTGCACCACTGCCGATGCGGGGCACGGCCCTCAGCGCACGACGCGCGTGAACACCGCAGAGCTCGACGTGATGGATGACTCGCGCCGCTTGCCCGACACGATATCCACCGCGACGATCTTCCCCTGCTCGAGCACGACGATCTCGCGATCGCTGGACCAACCCACCAGCTCGCAATGGAGCAGGCGAAGCAGGGGCGCACCCGGGGCACGGGTCGCGAAGACTTCGGTCGCAGGCAACTCCGCGAGCGTTCGCCGCAGTCTCGCGAGTTCGAGCGAATCGGCGTGTCCCGCTTCTCGAAGCGCCGGCGTCGCGTTCGGCCCGGGCACACCGACACTGGTGAGCGCCGCGTACCGGCCGTCCGGCGACAACAGTGCCCTGGGAATGCGGCGCCCGAGCAAGTAGTTCGAACTGGTGAGCGCGAGACACGAACTGTTCAGCGTCGCGGTGTTGGCGTTCGTCACAATGAGCACGGAGTCGCAGCCGACTTCCTCCGTATCGCCATCGAAGTACGGTTCCTCGAGCCGGAGCAGCATCGCGCCCCGGGCGGCGCCATCCATCCACGTCGAGGACTCGAAGGCGGACCCTTCGTCCCAATCCCCGCTCGCATCGCGACGGAACACCAGCTCATGGCCGGATCCATGGGGCCAATCCCGCGGTGGCTCGCCTGAGTATTCTTCGTCGGAATCCTGCTCGCTGCTATCCGGCTCGGGGACGTAGTCCGTCACATCGTGATACCAGTGACTAAGGACCATGAACTCGCTCACGAGGCCGCCGGGCGCCCACAAGTCCGGCTCGGGGCACTCGAAGTAGCCGGAGATCCCATCCGTGTACTGGCAGGGAAGCCTCACGTAAGAGAACACGATCCGCCTGCTGCGACGCTGAAGGTCAGTCTCCAGAACCCGGACCTGGTTCGTCCCGGGGCGCCCGCTCGCCGCAAACGTCTCGACGACGAACAGCGATGCACCGTCGTTGCCGAGCAGCCACGAGCGGAAAGCGCCAGGTGGCGCAGGCAAGTTGAGCGAATCGTCCGGTGTGGCGGGCACCGTTGCTGCTGTGGCTCCATCCCAAAGCCAGAGCGTGGCGCCACCTTTGAACAACATCTGGCCGCGGCGGTTGATGGCGAGCTCTTCCGGGTAGGTCATCGCTCCGTCGGGAATGGTCACCGCGGGTCCCGGGCGGAAGGTGTCGAGGCGATAGGGGGTGGCGCGTTCGCGATCGATCACCCAAAGGGTCGGCGGGCTCGCGGGAGAAGGCGGAGGTGCTCCGTTGGCGGAGGCGGCGCTCAAGAGCCACGCGACGCCAAGTGCGCAGAGCCAGCAATGCAACATCAGCTGGGGCGCTCCCTGGGGTCGTGGCCCGCGTTGCTCGTCCGGCATGGATCGGTCTCCCTCATGCACTCTCGACCGCCATCGCATCGTGCTTCCTGCGTGACGAACTTGCGCCCGCGCGAGCGGTTCCGTCAATGCGCCAGCGTCGCCACCACGAGCCGGTAGCCGATGTCGAGCTCGCCCTTCGTCAGCAGCTCACCGTGGCGTTCGTTCCACTCGCCGGACGCCAGGTCCGCGCGCAACCGCTCGACTCCAGCCCTCGTGTCGGATCGCGCGAACGATGAGATCCCCGCTCGCACGGCCGGATCGAGGTACGCCTCCGGTCGCGCCCAGTAGGCGCCGAGAAATCCGTCCACGCAGTCGCGCGGAATCGGCACGGTCTCGACCTCCACGCGCGCGTGCCCGCCGAACAGCTTCGCGTAGTCCGCGATGGGAGGGAACTGGCGGCGGTCGAGTTCCATGAACTCGGGAAAGTAGTCGCGAACCAGCCAGAAGCCGCCGGCCTGGGCATCGAAGGTCAGCAGCACCACGCGCTCGCGAGCCACACGCGCGCACTCCGCGAGCCCACGCACGCGATCCGCCCAGTGGTGCAGCGTCAGCACGGCCAGCGCCGCGTCGAACGCCCGATTCGCGAACGGCAGCGCCTCGGCGACGCCCTGAACGGCGGGCGCCGCGCCCGGTGCGCGCTGGGCGATCATCACGCGCGACGGTTCGAGCGCGACCACGTGCCGGTCCGACGGCTCGTACGAGCCCGCACCCGCGCCGACGTTCAGCACCGTGCGTACGTTGCCCATCGCCGCCGCCAGCCGCGTCGCGATGCGCGGATCGGGGCGTCGCTGGCCAGCGTATCCTCTGCCGATCGAGTCGTAGTCGGACATCGAGCCGTCCCTCCGTGCTCCGAGGCCTCCGACACCGGCATGCCGCCCGCACGTTTTCGTCACGCCTGATCCGCAGGCTTTGGCACCTCATGGAACAGGTGCATGTGATCCCGGTTGTGTCCCGGGTCATGTTGAAAAATGAAGTGGCGTAATCTTCCGGCTTCACCCAACCCACCGGCCAGACGGCCGGGGTACCGGAGGACTACGCCGTGCAAGAACCTATCAAGGACGCCGAGT
>JADLGX010000541.1 GCA_020849095.1 Candidatus Eiseniibacteriota bacterium | reverse complement strand
CGCTCGAGTCCGCGCTCAACGGCGCCTCCGGCGTGCGCCGGGTCCGCTCGGTCTCGGCGGCCGGCATTTCGGTCATCTGGGTCGAGTTCGAATGGGGGCAGGACGTCTATCGCGCGCGCCAGGTGGTTGCCGAACGCGTGCAGGGCGTCGAACTGCCGTCCACCGTCCAGGCGCCGGAACTGGGGCCGGTCAGCTCGATCATGGGCGAGATCACGTTCATCGCGCTCACCTCGACCCGCCCCGAGGTGGGGCCGTCGCAACTCCGCCACACGGCCGAGACCACGCTTCGCCGCGCGCTGCTCGCCATTCCGGGAATCTCGCAGGTCAAGCCCATCGGCGGCGACGTGCGCGAGTACCACGTCCAGGTCGATCCCCAGCGTCTCGCGCAGGTCGGGGTCACGCTCGACCAGGTGGCGGACGCGCTCACCGAAGCCACGAGCGACCCGGCCGCCGGATTCCACGTGGACCAGGGCCAGGAGTACCTCGTTCGGGGCCTGGCCCGCGCGCGCGACACCGGGGACCTCGCCGCGGCCGTGATCGAGTCGCGCGGCGGAGTCCCGATCACCATCGGCAGCATCGCCGACGTGCACGCGGGTCCGGAACCCAAGCGGGGAACCGCGTCCTACGGCACCAAGCCGGCCGTCATCCTGAGCGTGCAGAAGCAGCCGGGCGCCAACACGCTGGCGCTCACGCGGCAGATCGACGACGCGCTCGAGCGGCTCGAACGGACGCTGCCGGCGGGCGTTCGGATCGAGAAGGAAAACTTCCGCCAGGCCGAGTTCATCGAGGTGGCGATCCACAACGTCACCGCGGCGCTGCGGGACGGGGCCATCCTCGTGGTGGCGATCCTGTTCCTGTTCCTGGGCAACCTCCGCACCACGTTCATCATGGCGCTCGCGATTCCGCTGTCGCTGGTGGCGGGCATTCTCGCCTTCTCCGCGTTCGGCGTCACCATCAACACGATGACGCTGGGCGGGCTCACGATCGCCATCGGCGTGCTGGTGGACGACGCCATCATCGACATCGAAAACGTCCTCAGGCGATTGCGGCTCGAACACCTCCTGCCACCGGAGCGGCGCCGCAGCGCCCTCGACGTGGTGTTCGGCGCTTCGTCCGAGGTTCGCGGCGCCATCTTCTACGCCACGCTCATCATCGGGCTCGTGTTCGTGCCGTTGTTCCTGCTGCCCGGAATGGAAGGACGGCTGCTGCGTCCGCTGGGCCTCGCGTACATCACGGCGCTCGCGGCCTCGTTCCTGGTCTCGCTCACGGTGACGCCCGTGCTGTGCCACCTCATGCTGTCCCGCTCGCGCGTCATCGAGTCCGGCGAGCCGTGGCTGCTTCGCAAGATCAAGGCCCGCTACGTGCGTGATCTCGACCGCGCGATCGCGCACCCGCGCCGGGTGTACGCGTTCACGGCGCTGCTGCTGGTGGGGGCGCTGGCCACGCTGCCGTTCCTGGGCCGCAGCTTCCTGCCGCCGTTCAACGAAGGGTCGTTGACGGTCGCGGTGGTGAGCGCCCCGGGCATCACGCTCGAGGAGAGCGACGCCATCGGCCGCGAGGTCGAAAAGTCGCTGCTGGCATTTCCCGAGGTGGTCTCCACCAGCCGGCGCACCGGACGCGCCGAAAAGGACGAGCACGTGCAGGGCGTCAACGCCTCCGAGATGGAAGTGGTGCTGCGTCCCGGACGCCCCAAGGAAACCCTGCTCAAGGACATGCGCCGCGCGGTGGCCACCATTCCCGGCGCGCAGGTGAGCTTCGGCCAGCCCATCAGTCACCGCATCGACCACATGATCTCCGGCAGCAAGTCGAACCTCGCGGTCAAGATCTTCGGGCCCGACCTGTCGGTGTTGCGCGGGCTGGCCGCCTCCGCGCAAAAGGTGCTCGCCGGCGTGCCGGGCATCGTGGACCTGGGCAACCAGGAACAGGCGAGCGTGCCGCAGCTGCTCATCGCGTTCGACCGTCCGGCCATGGCCCGACATGGCATCACCTCGGCATCGCTCGCGCGAACGGTCGAGGCGCTGTTCCAGGGTTCCGAGGTCGGGCAGATGGCGGAGGACGGCGTCGTCTCACGCGTCGTGGTGCGCTACTCCGAGAACCTGCGTCGCGACCGCGAGCAGATCGCGAACCTGCCGGTGACCACACCGGGCGGACGCATCGTTCCGCTGGCGGAGGTGGCGCGCATCCGGTTCGACCTCGGGCCCAGCCTCATTCGCCGCGAGGACGTGCAGCGGATCGCGATGCTCACCGCCAATGTCGCCGGGGCCGATCTCGCCGGAACCGTCGAGGAGGCCTCGCGCCGGCTCGACGCGGAACTGGCCCTGCCGACGGGCTATCGCATCGTGTACGGCGGACAGTTCGAGGAGGCCGCCTCCAGCGTGCGCAACCTGGCGCTCATTTCGGGGCTCATCCTGGTGGCCATGTACGGCCTGCTGTTCGTGGCGTTTCGCCGCCAGCGTCACGCGACGATCGTGCTGGTCAACCTGCCGCTCGCGGTGATCGGAGGCGTGTTCGCGATTCTCCTGGGCGGCAGCGGCCTGAGCATCGCCGCCCTGGTCGGGTTCATCACGCTGTTCGGCATCGCCACGCGCAACGGCGTGCTGCTGGTGTCGCACTACCAGCACGTCATGCAGGCCGAAGGCCTGCCCATCGAGGAGGCCGTCCGCCGGGGCTCGCAGGAGAGGCTCGCGCCCGTGCTCATGACGGCGCTGGCCGCCGGACTGGCCCTGATTCCGCTGGTTATCGCGGGCGGCAAGCCGGGCAACGAGATCCAGAGCCCCATGGGGCAGGTGATCCTGGGCGGGCTCGTCACCTCGACGTTCCTCAACATGGTGCTCGTCCCGATTCTCTTCCTGCGCTTCGGCGAATCGCGCGCGGTACGGGAGCCGGTCGGCCCGGCCTGATCGTCGCCACCGGCGCGGCCACGGGACGTTCCGCCGGAACGTCTCAGTGGCCGTGGCGGTGGTGGAGATCGGGCGAGTGCGGATGCGAGTGGGTGAGCGGCTCGTGCGCATGGGCGTGCGTGTGACGAATCCAGGCCGGCAGCCCCGGGTGCACGTGCGTGTG
>JADLGX010000540.1 GCA_020849095.1 Candidatus Eiseniibacteriota bacterium | reverse complement strand
GTGCCCAGCACCCACAGCGAACCGAAGCCCGCCATGGCGCCGCCGGCGAGGCAGGCGATCCACAGGCGCAGCCGCAGCCCCACACGGGGCTCCGCCGGCGCCGGAGTGGCGAGGCGGGAACTGCTGGCGTCGGGCTTCTTCATGGGCACGGGCGTTCCACGGTCGGAGAGGTTCACACCGGGGTGTCTCGCAAGTGACATGCCCCCGGGCACATGAGTTTTGCCGGCGCCGCCGCGCGCTCGCCTCGCTCTCTCCCCGGCGGGGCTCGTGCACGACGCGAGACTTCCGCGAATCGCTCGCTCGCGCCTATCGCGCTGCGCGCCAGCGCGCTGCCGTTCCGAGCGGTAGCAGACGAGCTCGCGCGATCAAAACGGAATTGCAGGATGCCTGCGCCCGTCGCGCGAGATGACCGCCCGCGGCGGCGTTCGCGATGGAGTGCCCGCGGGCGGCGTTTCGGGCCATCGCCCCCAATCGCTGGTCGCGATGACGCGAAGTGTCGGTCGCCACAATCCTTCGTGACCGGGTCCGCCGGCGATCGCGCGGGCGTTCGCACCGCATTCGGGGCTGTTCACGGCCCTCGCCCGTCGTGGCATGCCGAATGCTGACTCTTTACTTCGAGAGCTTCCCCCGAGGCCGGAGGAACCGGCCAGGCTCCGGGCACGAATGCAGCGAGGAACCGATGGACCCCCGTCAATACGTCGACATGAAGGACAACAGCCGCGATCTGCAGCCGACGTACTACTTCATGATCAACTGTCTCCTGTACAGCCGCATGGAGACGGGGCTCGTGTCCAACCAGGACTGCTACGACGAGGACGTCAACGTCTACCTCGCGCACCTGCTCCACTCGTTCATCAACCCCGAGTATGTCGAGCAGTCCAAGAAGTTCCTGTCGAAGTACGACGCGGACGTGTTCCGCCGCCTGTCGTCCTCCACGGACGCGCGGCTCAAGTACCAGATCTACAAGACCAACGCCGACTTCCTCCTGGTCTCGATCGGTATCTTCGACCACCCGACCATCGCCGGGGCGCCGCGCTCGCGCATGCAGCCGAGCGAAGAGGCGTACATCGGCCGCGGCAAGACCTACTACCACTTCGCCTACACCTACTCGCAGCAGATGCACCGCAAGAACGCCGGCGTGTCGGAAGTGCTCGAGAAGCTGTCGAACGGCTTCGAGAAGTACCTGCGCATCCTGTCGCACATGCGCGGCGAGTACCTGGACCTGGTCAAGCGCTTCTCGCAGGGCGAGGTGTATCACCTCGAACGCAGCATCGACGAGCATTCGCAGCAGGAACTGCTGAAGGTGAAGCAGGACGAGCTTCTCGAACTCTACTCGGCGTGGAAGAACCAGCCTTCCCCCGTCGCAGAGGAAGACCTGGAGCGCGTCGTGAGCGAGATCCGTCAGATCAACCCGGGATTCCAGTTCGTTCTGCCCAAGCGCTGACACGTTCGTTGGACGTGCCCGAGCGATCGTCCAGTCGCGGGGCCGATGCGAAGACCCCGGAGCCCGGTGGCTCCGGGGATCTTCGTTTTCCGGGCGCCCGTCGGCTTCGCGGAACTCAGCTGCGGAGGATCTTCTCCATGGCCTTGCCCTTGGCGAGTTCGTCCACGAGCTTGTCCAGCTGGCGGATCCGCTTCATCAGCGGGTCCTCGACTTGCTCCACGCGGACGCCGCAGACCACGCCCGTGATGAGCGCGCTGTTCGGATGCATGGCCGGCGCGCCGGCGAAGAAAGCCTCGAAGTCGGTCCGCTGCTCGATCTGCCGGAGCAGCCCGGCCTGATCGTAGCCGGTGAGCCAGCAGATGACGCGGTCCACCTCTTCGCGAGTGCGGCCCTTGCGCTCGGCCTTGGCCACGTAGGCGGGATACACGCTGGCGAACGGAGTGGTGAAGATTCGGTGTCCTGGCATGTTCGTCTCTCGCGGGGCGTCGAGCGGCGCGTTACTCGGCAGCGCCCGTGGGCGGATGGTCGCAGGGCACGCGAGTCATCGGGAACTCGATGACCCGGAGCTTGCCGTTTCGCATGCCCTCGATCCGGGCCCGGACCTTCGAGTCTCCCGCCCGCACGTAGGCGACACGCTGCGGAAAGTCGTGCTGCAGGTTCTCGAACACGACCGACGTATCGGTGAGCGTCAGGACCGGAAAGGCCGCCGTCGGCTGGCCGGAAGGATGGGCGATGAACGCGAGCCTGCCGTCGGGCAGGTGGCGCAACTCCATGAACTCGGAGTTCACCGTCTTGCCGCGCCGCACGGTGCGCCCCATGCCGAGCATGGTCTCCCCGGCGATCGCCGACCATTGCTCGCCCGAGCCCGGCTCGCCGCCGTCGCTCGCCCAGCATCCCGACAGCCAGGCCAGCCGGGTGATCTCGGGTTCGGCCGCGGAGGCGCCGGCGACGAAGCAGGCGCCGAGCAGGACCGCGAGCATGACGGCGACACGCACGGGCCGCCTTCCGAGCGGGCGGAGTGCGTCGCGCGTCACGCTCACGCGCCCGCCATTTCCTGCTGCGGCCAATGCGGCGGCAGCGCCCACAGGCGCGCCATCGGCGCCTCGCTCAGCGCGAATCGGCACCACTCGCCGCTCGTCGCCCACACCACGTCGAGCTCCTGCGTGGCGGCGTCCACGCGCGCGCCGTAGACCGGATGCCCCCAGTGACGCGATGCGGGGCCGGGCGCGGTGTGCGTGGACAGGCAGGCGATCCAGCGGCGCGCGCGCTCGCGGATCTCGGACTGCGTGTCGCCGTGGTCGTACGCCACCACCAGTTCGTGCTCGCGGTGCAGCGCCCACAGCTGCATGCCCTCCGCGCCGAAGTAGCGCAGCTCGCCGCCCTCGATGGACTCGGTCACCGCCATGCGCGGCACGAGCACGGAGCGCAGGCGCTCGAAGAACTCGCGCGTCCAGCGCAGCGCGCGCGGGTCGCTCTCGTCGCCGCGCACCTGGGCTTCGTCCGGAGACAGCGCGTAGTAGAGGCGGCGGCGCTGGCCCTGCTCGATGATGCGCCGGACGATGGGATTGCCGCGACGGGTACCGATGGGCCGCATGGTCTCTCCTCCTCACGGGGAAGGCGTGGCCAGAAAGCGGACGGCAGCGGACGAGCGCGAGGGGGCGCCGGGGGAATGAAACGCGTCACGTGCGTTTCGCGCGCGCAACATAGCGGAGCGCGTGGCGAGCTGCAGCGAGAAACACGATGAAACTTCTGGC
>JADLGX010000539.1 GCA_020849095.1 Candidatus Eiseniibacteriota bacterium | reverse complement strand
TGCTGGAGCGATCGGGCTTCACGGTCGGGATCGGCGAGGACGGCAAGGCGGGGTTCGACAAGTATCGCGAGGGCGGCTGGGATGTGGTGCTCATGGACATGCAGATGCCGGTCATGGACGGCATCGAGGCGGCGCGGTGCATTCGCGAGTGGGAGCGCGAGCAGGGCCTGCCGCGCGTTCCGATCGTGGCGGTCACGGCGCACACGCTGGACGGCGACCGCGATGCCGCCCGCGACGCCGGCATGGACGGCTTCGTCTCCAAGCCGATCCAGCCCGACGAACTGCTGCGCGTGATCCACGACTGCGTCGGCGATTCCCGCGACGCATCGGAAGAAGAGGCGGCGCCGCCCGGGCTGCGCGAAGTGCTCGACTGGGACGAGGCGCTCGAGCGCATGGACGGCGACGAGATGGTGCTGCACGAACTGCTCCGGCTGTTCCTGCAGGATTCCGCGAACATGATGGAACGTCTCGAGGAAGCGCGTTCGAGCGGCGATGCGAAGCGCATCGAACGCGCGGCGCACGGACTCAAGGGCGCCAGCGCGACGATCTCGGCGAGGGCGGTCGCGCCACTCGCTCGCGAGATCGAGACGCTCGCCCGCGAAGGGGAGCTGGTGAAGGCGCTCGACCTGATGCAGGAGCTGCGGGTCGAAATGCAGAGATTGCGGCGCGCGCTGGAGGCGCTGCCGGAGTCGGGAAGGAAGGCGGCATGAAAGTGCTCGTGGTCGTGGACGACATGGTCGTGCGCCGGCACATCGAGGCGGCGCTCGGCCGGGGCGGCTTCGCCGTGATCGGGGTGGGGGACGGCCTCGCCGCGTGGGAGATCCTCAAGCGGGCGGACACGCCGCGCCTGCTGGTGATCGAGTGGGCGATGGACGGACTGAGCGCGCCCGAACTGCTCGAGCGCCTGCGCGGCACGGCGGGCCGTGCCTCTTCCTACGTGGTGGTCACTTCGGTGCGCGCCAAGCCCGAGGATGCGGTCGCCGCGCTCGATGCGGGAGCGGACGACTACATGGTCAAGCCGGTGCATTCCGCCGAGCTTCGGGCGCGGGTGCAGGCCGGGGCGCGCATCATCGAACGCGAGCTGGCGCTCGAACGCCGCGCCGCCGGGGCCGGCGAGGCGGCCGCCTGAGGCCGAACGGGGCAACGACAGCGGGGGCGGCCCGGACGGCCGCCCCCGCTTCGTCGCGTCGCGGAACTACTGGACGCCGGCCTTGCGCAGCGCCGCGCGCAGGTCCTCTTCGGAATGCACGCCGACCATGCTCTTCACGATTTTCCCGTCACGTCCCACGATCACCGTGAGCGGAATGGACGATGCGTTGTAGGCGGTCGCGACCGCGCCTTCCTTGTCGAGCAGCACGGGAACCTTGACGCCCGACTTGGTCAGGTAGGCGCGCACCTGGGCGGGCGTCTCGCGCACGTTGACGGCGTAGACGACGACGCCCTTGGGGGCCAGCTCGCGCGTGACCTTCTCCACGATCGGCATCCAGCGCCGGCAGGGTCCGCACCACGTCGCCCAGAAGTCGAGCACGACGACCTTGCCCTTGAGTTTGGACAGCGTGACGGACTTGCCCTCGAGCGCGGCCAGCGTGAAGTCGGACGCCGGCTGGCCCGAGCGATCGGGGCCCTCGGAAGCGGCGCTCGCGCCGATACGGTCCACGCGGTTGGAACCGGCCGGCGGCGTGAACCGGTAGAGCGAGTCGGGGCCGCCCGTGGCGTCGTCGGCGCGCACGAAGCGCGTGTCCTGGACGCTCGACAGCTCGCCCATCTGCGGATGCACCACGAGCATCGAGAGGGAGTCGCGCAGCACGAGCCGGCGCGCCTCGTCCACCCACAGCACGCGGGGCAGCATCACCGGCGCGCCGGGGGTGCTGTCGGGCGAGTACGTGGCGACGACCTTGCGGCAGCGCACCGCGCCTGCCGCCGTGGTCACCGTGTCCATGCCCGCGAACTCGACACGGGAGACGCCGGCGTTCAGCCGCGCGAAAGCCTGGAGCGGATCGAGCGAGCGCTCGAACGCGTCGTTCGCCAGACGGCCCGGGACGACCTGCGGCGCGGCCTGCGCGGTGTACTGCTGGAATCCGGCCGCCGAGGTCCACAGCGTGTCGCCGTCGGAGACCATCTGCGAGGGCATCATCGGGTTCTGCATGACCGTGTGCAGCCGGAGTGGGCGCACGGCGGCGAAGCGAAACGGGATGTCGAGCTTGTTCTTCTGCGGCATGCCCGGCCCGGAGATCTCGACGTGCGTCTGGCCGCTGAAGTCGAAGCGCGCGATATGGAGGTAGCGCGCGGAGACCGAGTCCAGGAGCGCCGCGGCGTCGGGGACCGGTGCCGCGGCGGCCGCGGAGCGGGCCGTCGTGGCCGGTGTGGACACCATCAGCAGCGCGCCGAGAAGGGCGGTGAGCCTGCGAGTCATCGATCGTCTCCGGTGGGAGTGGGGTGCGTGGGGCGAGCGGCGGGCAGCATATCGCACCGGCGCGCCCCGGGCATCCGGCCGGGCAAGCGAAAGGCGGCGCCCGCAAGGGGACGCCGCCCGGCGCTCTTGTGAAGCTCAGCCGCGCTTCGCCACCATGTCGCGGCGGCGGGTCTCGATCGCCGCGAGCAGGTCGTCGTACGACTTGGCGAACGATTTGACGCCCTCGCCCTCGAGCTGGTCGATGAGCGACTCGACCGGAACGCCCAGCGCGTTCAGCTTGCCGAACAGCGCGCGCGCGTCGGTCATGCCGTTGCGGATGCGGGTCTCGACGACGCCGTGGTCGTTGAACGCGTCGAGCGTCGCGGGCGGGATCGTGTTCACGGTGTCCGGCCCGATCAGCTCCTCCACGTACAGCACGTCGCGGTAGGCGGGGTTCTTGGTGCTGGTGGAGGCCCACAGCGGGCGCTGCACGTGCGCGCCCTTCGCGCGCAGCGCCGCGAACCGCGGCGTGCCGAACACCTGCTCGAACGCCGCATAGGCCAGCCGCGCATTGTCCACGGCGGCGCGGCCACGCAGGGATTCGAGCTCGGAGCGCTCGGTCGAGCCCGCCGGCAGCGTGGCGGCGCGGGCGTCGATGGCCGCGTCCACCTTGCTGTCCACGCGCGAGATGAAGAACGACGCCACCGAGCGCACGTTCGCCAGGTCACCGCCGGCGGCCGCCAGGGTCTCGAGGCCGGACAGGTAGGCCTCCATCACCTCGGCGTAGCGCGCGAGCGAGAAGATGAGCGTCACGTTGACGCTGATGCCCGCGCCGATGGACGAAGCGATGGCGGGCAGCCCGGCCTGGGTCGCCGGGATCTTGATCATCACGTTGGGGCGCGCCACCGCGGCGTGCAGCCGCTTGGCCGCGGCCAGCGTGCCCGCGGCGTCGTGCGCCAGCAGCGGGCTCACCTCGATGCTCACGCGGCCGTCCATGCCCTTCGACTTCTCGTAGACGGCCATCATGCGGTCGCAGGCCATCTGGATGTCCTCGATGGCCAGCGACTCGAACAGCGCTTCGCCCTCGAGCCCGCGAGCGACCGCGGCGGCCATGGCGACGTCGTAGTCGTCGCTCTTGGCGATCGCCTGCTGGAAGATCGTCGGATTGGAGGTCACTCCGACGACGCCGTCGTTCGCGACCTGGCGCTCGAAGTCGCCCGAGACCAGCGGGCCGCGGCGGATGAAGTCGAGCCAGACGCTCTGCCCGAGGTCGAGCAGCTGCTGCGCGCGGGAACTCATGCGGGAAACTCCTTGCCTGAGGCGTTCGGATGGTGGAACGAGCCCGGAGCCCGAGGGACAGGACGCGAGGGAGCCGGGAGCCCCGGACGCTATCGGCGCCCGGAAGGCGATCGGTGAGTCCGTCGCTCGCGCGGGACCCGCAGGCCGGAAGATGCTCCGGCCCGCTGCCCCGCGCAAGCCCGGTCAGGAGGGCAGCCGCCCGTAGAGCGCGGTCATGTCGCGCAGCCGCGCGGCCTTCGCGCCGTCGAGCGCGCCTTCGCGCAGCCGCCAGCTCCAGTTGCCGGCCGGCTTGCCGGGAAAGTTCATGCGCGCCTCGCCGCCCAAGGACAGCAGGTCCTGCGCCGCGCACACGAACGTGTCGGCCACGGACGACATGCCGAGCCGCATGAGATCCCACGCCGGGTCGTGGACCTCGCGCCCGAGGTAGTGACCCATGTGCGAGCGTTCCTCGGGGCTGGCCTGAGCCCACCAGCCGTTCGTCGTGTCGTTGTCGTGCGTGCCGGCGTAGGCCACCAGATTGGCGCCGAAGCCGTGCGGAAGGAACATGTTGTCCGCGCCGCTGCCCCACGCGAACTGCATCACCTTCATGCCGGGAAACTCGAAGCGGTCGCGCAGCGCCTCGACCTCGGGCGTGAGCACTCCGAGGTCCTCGGCGACGATCGCCGTCTTGCCGAGCGCGCGCTCGATGGCCTCGAACAGCTCGTGGCCGGGCGACGAGAGGAACCGCCCGCTGCGGGCGTCGGGAGCGTCGGCGGGAATCTCCCAGTAGCGCGAGAATCCGATGAAGTGATCGATGCGCACGCGATCCACGGTGGCGAGCAGCGCCCGCACGCGGGCGATCCACCACGCGAAGCCTTCGGCGGAGTGCGCCTCCCAGCGGTACAGCGGGTTCCCCCACAGCTGGCCCGTCTCGCTGAAGTAGTCGGGCGGCACGCCGGCGACCACCGTTGGCCGTCCCGTCGCGTCGAGATGGAACAGTTCCGTGCGCGCCCAGACGTCGGCGCTGTCGTAGGCCACGAAGATGGGTGCGTCGCCCATGAGCGCGATGCCGCGCGATTGTGCATGCGAGCGGAGGGCGCTCCACTGGCGAAAAAACGCCCACTGCAGGAACCGGTGTTCCGCGACCCGCTCCGCGTGCTCTTCGCGCGCGCCGGCCAGCGCGGCGCGGTCGCGGGAGCGCAGCGGCGCGCTCCACTCGCACCAGGGCGCGCCGCCGTGCGCGTCCTTGAGCGCCATGAACAGGGTGTAGTCGTCGAGCCACGCGGACTGTTCCGCGCACCACGCGTCGTGCTGGGCGCGCAGGGCGGCGGGGGCGGCGGCGAAGCGTCCGGCCGCGCGAGTGAGCAGTGCGCGCTTCCACTGGATCACCGGCCCGAAGTCCACGTGGGTGCTGGGAAAGCTCTCGGCGCCCGCGAGGTCGGTCATGGACAGCAGCCCGTCGGCCACCAGCGCCTCGGGCGAGATCAGGAGCGGGTTGCCCGCGAACGCCGAGAAGCACTGGTAGGGCGAGTCGCCGAACCCGGTCGGGCCGAGCGGAAGCACCTGCCAGACCGACTGCCCGGCCTCGGCGAGCCAGTCCGCGAAACGCGCAGCCTCGGGGCCGATGTCGCCGATGCCGAAGGGACCGGGAAGGGACGTGGGGTGGAGCAGGACGCCGCTGGACCTGGGAAAGCGCACGGGAACTCCGGGGTGGGGAGGTCGTCACCAAGAGGGGAGAAGAGAGTCGCGGGCGATATTCGATGCCCCGCCGGGCCCGCGCAAGCGCCGGGTTGTGCTCCGAAGATTGGTGAGGCTGCCTGGCGATCCCCTTCGGGTGGCCGCCCGGCTCTCGCTTTTCAGGCGGCGTACTTGAGCGTGTGCCGGGTTCCGCGGGGCATCTCGCGCGTGGTGACCTTGCCCCAGTAGTACTCCTCCCAGCGCTGTGGCTGGTCCACCCGGGAAGGGAACACGCGCTTCTTC
>JADLGX010000538.1 GCA_020849095.1 Candidatus Eiseniibacteriota bacterium | reverse complement strand
GCACGATCGTGTGGTCGCTGTCCAACGCCCGCAACGCCGGGCAGGCGTTCATGTCCACGTTCGTCAAGGGCGGCGCGCCGGTCACCCGGCAGCTCACGTGGACCGACAACGCCGGCGTGGACCTGTCGCGCATGCGCCTGCCCGAGCTGGTGCGCTACCCCGCGTTCGACGGCAAGCCGATTCCCGCTTTCCTCTACGTGCCCGAGGGTTTCCAGAAGGGCAAGCCGATTCCGTTCGTCATCTACTACCACGGCGGCCCCGAGAGCCAGAACCGCCCGGGCTTCAGCGCGACGCTGCAGTACATCGTGTCGCGCGGCTACGGCCTGATCATGCCCAACGTGCGTGGCAGCACGGGCTACGGCCGCGAGTTCCAGATGCTCGACGACTACAAGCTGCGCTGGGACAGCGTGCGTGACGGCGTGGACTGCGCCGAGTGGCTCGTCAGCCAGGGCTACTCGCAGCCCGGACGCATCGCCACCTACGGCGGCTCGTACGGCGGGTTCATGTCGGTCGCCTGCATCGTCGAGGACCAGGAGCGCGTGGATGCCGGCAAGCGCAAGGAGCGGCTGTTCGGCGCCTGCGTGGACGTGGTCGGCATCGTGAACATGCAGACCTTCCTCGAAAAGACGAGCGGCTACCGCCGCAAGCTGCGCGAGGTGGAGTACGGCCCGCTGACCGATCCCGAGTTCCTGCGCACGGTGTCGTCCATCCACAAGGCCGACAAGATGAACGTGCCGTTCTTCATCGCGCACGGGTTCAACGACCCGCGCGTGCCGGTCGAGGAGGCCATGCAGCTCGCGGTGGCGCTCAAGGACCGCAAGATGTCGCCGCGCGTGTTCATCGCGCCCGACGAGGGCCACGGGTTCCAGAAGCTGGACAACCGGATCTACTTCAACGAGCGGATGATGCAGTTCTTCGACGAGACCATTGGAGCTGCCGGCGCCTCCGGCGCCACACGGTAACGAGGTGAGCGGCCGTCCCGTGGTCCGGCGCGTGCTCGAGACCGCGCTCTACGTGGACGACATGGCCCGGGCCGTCGCGTTCTACCGCGACGTGCTCGGGCTGCGGCCGCTGGCCGAGGACGCTCGTCTCACGCCGTTCGACGCGGGCGGCGGCACGGTGCTGCTGCTCTTTCTGCGCGGCGCGACGAGCGGCGGCATCGAGTTTCCCGGCGGCCGCATTCCCCCGCACGACGGCTCCGGCCCGGCCCACATCGCCTTCGCGGTGGACGCGGGCGAGTTCGAGCAGTGGCTCGCCCGGTTCGCAGCCGGCGGTGTCGAGGTGGAGGTGGTGAACACCTGGGGCCGCGGCGGACGCAGCGCCTACGTGCGCGACCCCGACGGGCACTCGGTGGAACTGGCGACGCCGGGAGTCTGGGAAACCTACTGAAGCGGCGCACAGGAAAGAGGCGGCCGGCGGGATTGTCTCCCGCCGGCCGCTTCGTTTCTCCTGCGTCAGCGGATCGCCGCCAGACGCCGGGTGAGCACGCGTCCCTCGGCCTCGAGCTGCACCAGGTAGAGCCCGCTCGCCAGCGCGCGTCCCGCCGCGTCGCGCAAATCGAAGGACACCGCGTGCTCGCCGGCGGCCTGTTCGCCGTCGCGCAGCGTCGCCACGCGGCGGCCCGCCGCGTCGAACGCCGAAAGCCGCACGTGACCGGCGCGAGAGAGCGCGTAGCGGAGCGTCGCAGCGCCACGCGCCGGATTGGGGCTGGGCGCGGCGAAGGCGAGCGCGGGTGCCGCGCCGTCGCCAATGCCCGTCGTGCCGGATGGCACGAGCGTCGCGACCGCAGACTCGTTGCCGTGCTCGTCCAGCGCCGTGAGCTTGTACACGTAAGGCGCCCCTGCGGCGTCCGCGAAGCCCGTGTCGGCCAGCTCACCCACGAAGTTCGCCGGGCCCGGCACGAACGCCACGGACGAGCCGCGGTACAGCCGGTAACCCGCGAGGTCGGCTTCGGTGTTCCGGTACCAGTGCAGCGAAGTGGTGCCTGCCGCGAACTGGCCGGTCAGTGGTGCGGGCGCGGCGGGCGGCAGGTTGTCCACCGAATAGCCACTGTCGGGAGCGGAGAACCAGCGGTCGGCGCTCAGCGAGGTGCTCGCACGGGCCTCGATCATGAATGCCGTGCGCGGGTTACTGCCGGCGATCGAGTCCGAGGTCGTGGTCGTGGTCAGGCTGTAACTGGAAAGCGTCGCGGCCGACTGGATTCCGACGAACTCCCACGCATAGCCCGCGCTCAGAAACGGTCCGACGAGGTAACCGCCGCTGGCCACGGCCACGTCGGAGTCAGGGGTCACGCCGCGCTTCCGGCTTGCCTCGGCTGCCAGCGCGGAGGCGGGCACCGATCGCCAAACTCGATAGTCGTTGACCAGGTAGAGGGGATCAGCGTCCAGATAACTCGCCGTCCATGACAACTTCACGTATCCGCCCTGATCGTTCTTCACGTCCTTGACGCCGGTGATCACCGGCTCCGGATTACCGAGTTGACCATTGAGTTCGATACGTTGTGCGTAAATTTCAGTCGTCAGTGGGTTCCGTCCATCCGTCCACGCGATGATGGCGCCGCCCGAGCCGTCCGTGCATAGCGACGGAAGCTGCTGTGTGCCGGGGCTCAGGCTGATCGGAGCGCCGCTCGCTATCCATTGAGTGAAACCCGTCGGGCCGATGCGTTGCGCGTAGATGTCGGCGTTTCCGCTTCCATTGCGCTCATCCCACCAGCCCACGACCGCGCCCCCTGCGTTGTCGGAACAGATCACGGGCCAGTACTGGTTAGAAGTCAGCGAACAAAGCGCCACTCCGTTTGCCGTCCAGACCGCCGTGCCGCCCGCGGCGATTCGCTGGGCGTAGATGTCGGGGTTCGACCCGCTTCGGTGGTCGCGCCAAGCGGCGATCAAGCCGCCCGTGCCGTCCTGGGTGATCTCGGCGTCCTGCTGGTCGCCACTGGCGTTGCAGACCACCACGCCGTCGATCGCCCAGAGCATCGCTCCGCTCGCGTTGATACGCTGCGCGTAGATGTCATAGTTGGCGTTGCGGTTGTCGAACCAAGCGACGACCGCACCGCCCACACCGTCGGAAGCCAGAACGGCGTCGCCCTGCGAGTCGGCCGCGGTACACACCGCAACGCCGTTCCCAGTCCACTGCGGCACGCCAGCACCGCTGATGCGCTGGGCGTAGAGGTCGTAGCTCGTGAGGCTGCGACCATCCCCCCACGCGACGATCGCGCCGCCCGTGCCGTCCGAGACGATCGCCGTGCTTGACTGGTGGCCGACGGCTGTACAAAGTGCAACGCCGTCTGCTGCCCACTGCACGACTCCGCCGACGCTGATGCGCTGCGCATAGACATCGGCGTTCCCGGAACGAGCATCATACCAGGCGACGATGGCGCCCCCTGAACCATCGGAGACGATTCGCGCCGTGAGCTGCTCGCCCAGGGCCGTGCAGAGGGGCACACCGTTCGCAGTCCATTGCACCACGCCGGCCGCGTTGATTCGCTGTGCGTAGATGTCGTGAAAGTTGCTGTTGCGCCGGTCCAGCCAGGAGACGATCGCGCCCCCCGCACCGTCCGAGCAGATGACTGGTTCAGTCTGGTCCCACGGGGCTGTACACAGCGCGACGCCACCAGTGGTCCAAAGGGGCACGCCCGCCGAACTGACTCGTTGGGCATAGATGTCGTAGTTCGTTCCGCCGCGATAGTCACGCCAAGTGATGATCGTTCCACCGGCCCCGTCAGAAACCGACACGGGGTCGGTCTGTGTGCTGGGGGCGAGGCTCACCGCCACGTTCCCATTGTGGGGATCGTGCGGCCAGGCCGCGACGGACGGACGAACCAGAATGCCCCCCATGAGGAACGTGGTCGCAAGGGCGCTCGAGATGAGGCGTTTCATGGGACTCCTTTCGGGCGCGATGGGCCCAGACCTGCGCCTTTGCGTGACGAGTCGAGAGTCGCCCGAGGCCGACACCGACGGACTTCGTCGAAAGCAGGAGCGGTGCAACTCGATCCATGGGGACCCATCACCAGCCGAGCGACGTGCGCGAGCGACACGGGACCCGATGCCGGACGGTCTCCGGATACGGCTATTGGTGTCCCATTTCGCGTGGGTGTCACAAGCCCAAGCAAACTATTTTCTCTCACGACTGCTATTCGCAGGCCCCCGCGGGTATGCAGGAACTCGCCCGGGGCGATCTCGACGGCGCGCACATCGCCTTCGCGGTGGACGCGGATGCGTTCGAGCAGTGGCTCGCCCGGCTCGCGGCGCAGGGTGTCGAGGTGGAGGCGGTGAACACCTGGGGCCGCGGCGGGCGCAGTGCCTACGTGCGCGACCCCGACGGGCATTCGGTGGAACTGGCGACGCCGGGAGTCTGGGAAACCTACTGAGCGCGCCGCCACTTGCGGCACCGCCGCTTCGCCGCCACGCGCGCACCCGGCGAGCGCGGCCGGAGCCGCCGCCGGCCGCATCTCGCAATCTGCACGGACGCCGACCATCAATGCGCGCAGTTTCCGACCGATAATGTAATTCGCTGGCCCCGCGCAGTGGTGTGAGAAATCCCCCCCGGATTGATCTCGACGGCGTTCCCCGCCTGTCGGCCGATCCGCAGTCTCGAGCGCGACTCTCCCCGAGCCGCCCCGATGCGGCGCCTCGACTCATGCAGGCGGTAATCGGACTCCACCGTCATCGACGGAGTGGCGCGCGCATGCTGACCGAGCTGATCACGCAGTACAACGAAGCCCTCATCGACACGGACCGCGACCGGGCCCTGCAGGTCGTCCACGATGCCGTCGCCCGGGGCGTTTCCCCCGAGGCCATCGTCTTCGAAGTCGTGCTGCCCGCCATGGACCGCATGATCACCTGCATGACGGTGAGCGGGGACGCGAGCATCGCGCAGCACTTCATCACGGCGCAGATCTCGAACACCGTCACCAACGAGATGCTGACCCGGTTCGCCGTCCCTTCGGAGACCCGCGGACGCATCGTCATCGGGAACTCGTTCGGCGACCTGCACGCCCTGGGCAAGCGGATCGTGATCGGCTGCCTGCGCGCGAGAATGATCGAAGTGGTCGACCTGGGGCTCAACGTGACGGCCGAGCAATTCGTCGAAGGCGCCCTCGAGCACGGATCTCCCATCATCGCGATCTCTTCGATGATGGTGCACACGGCGCGGGGCCCCAACGGCTGCCTGGGAGTGCGCCGCATCCTCCAGGAGCGCGGGCTCGAGGACCGGATCAAGGTCATCGTCGGCGGCGCCCCCTACCGCTTCGATCACACGCTGTGGCAGACGGTGAAAGCCGACGCATGGGCCGACAACGCCATGGCCGGCGCGCGCATGGTCGAGGACATGCTGCTGGGAGTGCCACGATGACCACGAGCATGGACCGCCTCGCCGCCGCTATCCACGGCACGCCGTGCGACCGAATCCCCGTCTTCTGCAACCTGATCGACCAGGGCGCGATCGAGATGGGCATGAAACCCCAGGAGTACTTCTCGCGCGGAGACTGCGTGGCCGAAGCGCAGCTGCGCATGCTCGCCAAGTACGGCCACGACAACGTGTGGACGCTGTTCTACGTCGGCAAGGAAGCCGAGCTCATGGGCTGCGACAAGATCAAGTTCGCGCTCGACGGCCCGCCCAACGTGGAGAACTTCGTCATCCGTTCCTGGGAGGACATTCCGGGCCTCCGTGTGCCCGACGACATCGAGTCGCATCCCTCCTTCGCCGAAGGCGCGCGATGCACCGCGATTCTGCGCCGCGAAGTGGGTGGCAAGGTGCCCATCTGCGCCTATGTGACCGCCACCATGACGTTGCCGGCCATCCTCATGGGCATGGATCGCTGGATGGAGCTGCTGTTCCTGGGCCCGCCCGAGCTCACGGCCATGTTGCTCGAAAAGTGCCACGAGCTTTTCGTGAAGGAGATCCGGGCCTACCGCCGGGCCGGCGCGGACGTGCTCGTGTATTCGAACCCGTTCGGCTCCACCGACATGGTGCCGATGAACTTCTTCCTCGAACGCTCACTGCCGTGGATCGAGCGCGACATCGCCGCCGTGGGCACCGCCGGCATCGTCTATTACTGCGGGATGGCGTCCATGAACCGGGTGATTTCCCGGGTGCTCGAGCGCACGGGCATCGGCGTCTACTACCTGAGCCCGCTCGACGACATCACCCGCGGGCGCGAACTGATTGCGGGCCGCGCGCTCACCTGCGGCGTGATCAACGACATCGAGCTGATCGACTGGTCGCCGGAGCAGATCGAGCACGAAGTCGAGCGGATGATCGCCGCGGGCAAGCCGGGCGGAAAGTTCCTGTTCGGCACGGGCGTCATGCCGGCGGCCATTCCCGAGCCCAGCATCCGGGCCATGATGAACGCGGCCCTGCGCTTCGGCCGCCACGAGGTGACCGCGTCATGAGCGACCAGAACCTGCTGCTTCTCGGCTGCGGAATCCTGCGCAACGAAGTGAACCGGCTCGCCGAGAAGAACGGCTGGCCCCTCGAGCGGCGCTGGCTCAACCCGGCCCTGCACGGCGAGCCCGTGCGGCTCGGCCGCTCGCTGTCGCTGGCGCTGACGTCGCATCCCGGGCGCGACGTGATCGTGTTCTACGGCTGCTGCCACCCTCGCATCGAGAACATCCTGCGCGAGGCGGGCACGTTCCGGACCGACGGGCAGAACTGCATCAGCATGCTGATCGGCCAGGAGGCGTTCGAGCGCGAGGTCCGCGCCGGCGCCTACTTCCTGCTCGAGCCCTGGGCCCGGGACTGGGTGCCCATCCTCAAGCGGTCGTTCGGCACGGACGACCTTCCGCTCATCCGCGAGATCTTCCGCAGCGACCGGCGCTTCCTGCTGGCGCTGCGCACGCCCTGCTCGGGCGAATGGACGGCGGCCGCCGAGGCCGCGGCCTCGTTCGTGGACCTGCCGCTCCGCTGGCTGGACGTGAACCTCGACCATCTCGAGGGCGTGCTGCGCACCGCCATCGAGCGCAAACAAAGGGAGCTGTGCACTCCGTCATGAAGAAGTCGCGACGCAGGAACTCCGATCGTCTCTTGGAGCGCATGAGCCGGCTGGCGCGGGAGAAGTCCAATCTCCAGCTGGTCGCCAATCTCATGTGCAATCTGGGCGCGATCGCCGGTCTCGACAACATCGTCGACCGGATCCTGCAGTTGCTGCTCGACACGGTGGGTGGCAACGAGATCGCGATCTACTACCGGTCCGACGGCAATGTCTTCTACGCGGACGTCTACGGCGCCAAGTCGGAGCTGGGCGTGATCGCCGACGGCATGGTGCGCCGCGCGTTCGACACGGGAGAGGCGGTCGAGGAGACGCACTCGTTCCGCGAGACCGGCATGCTCACGCCCGAGTTCACCCGGTCCTCTTCTCTCGCCCTGCCGCTGCGCATCCGTGACGAACTGATCGGCGTGATCAAGATGGACGGCATGCTCATGGACTCGGCGCAGCTGCGCCGGGACCTCCATCCGTTCTTCGAGTACGCGGCCCTGCTGCTCAAGCACGAGTTGGAGAGCCGCTCGCAGCTGCACGATGCCTATGCCCAGTTGAGCCGCGCGCACCAGGCGCTTCGCGAGGAGATGCGAGTGCGCCAGAGCCAGCAGGGCTTTCTGGCGGCCGTGCTGGACACGATCGACGCCGGGATCGTGGCTTGCGACGCCGAAGGGCGGCTGACCCTGTTCAACCGCAAGGCGTGCGAACTGTTCGGCGGACACCCCGGGTCGCCCGACCTGGAGTCCTGGGCCGAGCGCACCGCGCTGTGCCGGCCCGACGGACACACGCGGCTGGCCCTGACCGAGCGCCCCCTTTACCGGGCGCTGCACGGCGAGCGCCTGCAGCATGCCGAGCTGGCGCTGCCCCGCCCCGGCGGCGCTCCGCGCTCGCTGCTCGCGAGCGGGCAACCCATTCGCGACGCCGCCGGGCAGACGATCGGCGCCGTGGTGGCGCTGCAGGACATCACCGAACAGCAGCACCTCGAAGTGCAGCTGCGGCTCGCCCAGAAGCTCGAGGCCGTGGGCCAGCTGGCCGCCGGGATCGCGCACGAGATCAACACCCCGAGCCAGTTCGTCGGCGACAACCTGTTGTTCCTGTCCGAGAGCTTCCACTCCCTGCAGGACCTGCTCGACCGCTATCGCAAGGGCGTGCACAGCCTGGAGGATCACCCGGCGGGCGCGAGCCTGGCGGAGGACATGGAGAGGGCCGAGGAGGAGCTGGACATCGCGATGGTCGAGGACAACGTGTCGGCCGCCTTCGCCGACGCGGCCGAGGGAGTGAGCCGGATCAAGAGCATCGTGACCGCGATGCGCGACTTCGCCCACCCGGCCAAGCGCGAGAAGTCGCCCTGCGACATCAACCGCGCGCTCGTGAACACGCTGACGATCGCGCGCAACGAGTACAAGTACGTGGCCGACGTCATGCGGGACCTGGGCGACCTGCCGATGGTCAACGCCTTCGCCAACGACCTCAACCAGGTCTTCCTCAACCTGTTCATCAACGCGGCGCACGCGATCGAGGACGCCGTGCTGGGCACTGGCCGGCGCGGACTGATCCGCGTTTCGACCTGCCAGAAGGGCGATCGCGTGAGGATCGAGATCTCCGACACCGGCTCCGGCATTCCCGACCACGTCCGGTCCCGCATCTTCGAGCCGTTCTTCACGACCAAGGAAGTCGGCCGCGGCAGCGGTCAGGGGCTGGCGATCGCGCACTCGATCGTGGTGGAACGTCACGGCGGAACGCTCGACTTCCAGAGCGAGATGGGCCGGGGCACCACGTTCGTGATCGAGCTGCCCATCGACGGGGCCATGGCCGCGAAGCCTCCGCTCGGCCTGGTGGAGGACACCCTCGTCGAGGAGGCCTTCGACGAACCCGGCGACGACCCGGCGGAGCGCATGGCCGCCTGATCGGGGCGGCCACGGCATTTCCCCCGCGCTTTTCGGCCATCCGGCGGTGTATGCTCCCCGGCACCCGCACGCCTCGCGTGCTGGGCACCGCATGGCGCCACGGCGCCGCGCGCACGGCAGAAGTCACTGACCTGCCGGGAGACACGGGTCCCGCGAGCCCCGACTTGGCCGGCATCGAGCCATTCTGGAAGCCGCGCACCCGAGTACCGGCGCCCCTTGCCCCGGCCGCTCCCGCGGCTTCCTTTTCGGAGGAATGCCATGGGTCTCCTGATCAAGGGCGGCGAAATCGTGACCGCTTCCGACCGCTACGTCGCGGACATCCGCGTGGACGG
>JADLGX010000537.1 GCA_020849095.1 Candidatus Eiseniibacteriota bacterium | reverse complement strand
TCCTTCTGATTGCGTTCTTCGCCGCTCCCCGTGCGAACGCCGCTGACCCGATGGCGGCCGATCGCGCGGCGAGCGCCGCTCCGACCGCGCCGGCCGCGCCGAAGGGCATGCACTTCGTCTATCTGGTGCGCCACGGCATGTACGACCGCGACGACAAGGTGGACGACCGCGTGGGCAACGGGCTCAACGCGCTGGGGCGCGAACAGGCGCGGCTCACGGGCGAGCACCTGGCGGCGCTGCCGGTGCGCTTCGACCAGCTGGTCAGCAGCATGCTGATGCGCGCCATGAACACGGCGGACCTCATGGCGGTGCCCATGAAGATGAGCGTCGTGCGCGACTCGCTGCTCAACGAGTGCACGCCCACGTCGAGCCGCGCGGATTACATGCGCAACAGCACGCCCGAGGAGATCGCCGCGGCCGACGCGCAGGTGGCGGCGGCGTTCGCCCGGTACTTCATTCCCACGCCCGCGGCCGACACGCGCACCGTGCTGGTGTGCCACGGCAACGTGATCCGCGCGCTGCTCACGCGCGTGCTGGGCATGGACACCAAGGAGTGGGCGCGGTTCGACGCGGGCAACGGCGGCGTCACGGTTGTGCAGGTGCCGGCCACGGGCGCCATGCGGCTGGCCGTGCTCAACGACGTCAGCCACATTCCGCTCGCGCAGCAGACGTTCAGCGGCCGCGGCGGCGGCTGGAGCGCGCCCAAATAGCGGACGCGCTCCTCGCCCGGGCCTGCTACTCCATGCCCCGCAGCCGGTACGTGAGCACGGCGTGCAGCGTCAGGAACGACCAGTCGTGCACGATGGTCTGGTGGCCCATCCACGGGAACTCGTGGTCGAGCTGGCCCGAGTAGTCGTACGACGCCACCACGCCCACGCCCAGCGTGCGCGTCCACGCATAGTCGGCGCCCACGCCTCCCACCCAACCCACGCGGTCGTCGCGAATGTCGAACACCGTCGCGCCGGGATACAGCTCGAGAACGCCCTGCGACAGGTGCGCCTCGCGGTCCACGTGCGCGGCGCCCAGGTACACGTAGGGCGACCACGAGCCGCGCGGGTTCATGAAGTATTTGGCGTAGCCGCCGAGCAGCGTGGTCTGGCCTTCGACCAGTTTGCTGTACGTGCGCGCGCCGCCGCCCGTCTGCACCGTGAGGTCCTTCATGTACAGCTTGCCCGTGCCCACGAAGCCGCCGATCGCCCAGCGGTCGGTGAGGAAGTAGTCCACGAACGCGCCGCCGTTGAGCCCCCAGTCCAGGTTGAGCCCGCTGTCGCCCACATTCGCTTCCATGTTCACGTCGCGGCCCAGTTGCCCGACCGGTTGGGTGAGCCCGCCGGTCAGCCCGAGCGACAGGTGGCCCTGCCGTTCGCTGACGTCCCAGTCGCGTGCGTGGACGGTGGTGGCCCATGTGGTCATCAGGGCCAGCAGCATCGCCAGCGCCAGGAGAATCCTGCGCATGTCGTCGCTCCTCGCCGGGCCGGCGCTCCGAGGAGTCCGCGCCGCGCGACGAACCGGCTGCCGATGGGAGAGGTCCCCTGCTCGCTGAGGCGGCGCCTCCGAGGGCAGCCGGCCGGTACGGAAGGTCGCCAGCGAGTCGTGCTACGGCCCGAACGCTAGGCCCGCACGACTGCGCTGGCGAACTCTCCTGTTGCCCGCGCGGAGCACGCGGGCCTGCGGGCTACCGGACGCTCTTGTCCGGATAGCGCGGCGCGGCCGGGCGCTTCACCGGCGAGCGGGCCAGCTCCTCCAGCAGCTCGCGAACGGCCACCTCGAGCTGCTCGTCACGCCCGCCGAAGGTCTCGTACGGCATGTTCTCCACCACGATGTCCGGGTCCACGCCGTGGTTCTCGATGAGCCAGCGCCCCTCGGCGCCGTACACGCCGGTCTCGGCCGCGGTGGCGATGCCCTTGTCCACGAGGAAGTTGTCCTGGCTCAACCAGATCTCGCCGCCCCACGTGCGGTTCCCGATCACCTTGCCCAGGCCCAGCCGACGGATGCCCTCGGCGAACACTTCGCCGTCGGACGCCGTGCGCTCGTTGACCAGCACGGTGATCTTGCCGTCGAACGCCCACGGCATGTTCCCGAACGGGCGCCCCGTGCGCGGCTGCCACCACATCCAGCTGCGGCGGATCAGCCGGCTCAGGATCCACGCGTCCACGTTGCCGCCGCGGTTGTTGCGCACGTCCACGATGAGCCCGTCGCGCTGGTACACGGGGAAGAAGTCGCGCTGCCACTGGTTCATGTCCTCGGTGCCCATGGCGCGCAGGTGCACGTATCCGATGCGCCCGTTGCTCAGCGCGTCCACGCGCTTGCGGCGGTCGAACTCCCACGCGTCGTAGCGCAGCTCGGTGTCACGCCCGACGCTGAGCGGGCGCACGATCACGTCGCGTGGCGCGCCGGTTCCGCGGCGCACGCTGAGCAGCACCTCCTTGCCGGCCTTGCGGCGCAGCAGCGCGCCGGGATGCGCGGCGCCCAGCGTGGGCGTGCCGTTGATCGCCAGCACCACGTCGCCCTCGCGCACGTCCACTTCGTTGGCCACCAGCGG
>JADLGX010000536.1 GCA_020849095.1 Candidatus Eiseniibacteriota bacterium | reverse complement strand
GTGAGAGCCCGCCCCTTCGGCCACACCGGCCCCGGCCAAACGCCGAGGTTCGTGATCCCCGCGTGGGCAGAACAGATCGCAAGAATCGAAAAGGGCAACGCCGAACCCGTACTGAAGGTCGGCAATCTAGAAGTCACGCGCGACCTGACGGATGTCCGCGACATCGTCGAAGGCTACTGCGCCCTGATAGAGAGAGGCACCAAAGGCGCCGTCTACAACCTGTGCAGGGGAAGTGGCGTCAAACTCACCGACGTCGTGACGATGCTCGCCAGCCTGTCGAAGGTCACCGTGACCGTCGAAGTCGATCCCGCAAGGTTGAGGCCCGCTGACGTCCCCTACTTGGTAGGCGATGCCGCGAAAGCGGCGAGCGATTGCGGCTGGACCGCCAGGATCCCGCTAGAGACAACGCTCGCCGAAGTGCTCGAGGAGTGGCGCGCCAAGGTGTAGTTGGCGTTCGCCCGGAGTTGGGTGGCACGGGGGTCGAGCAGCGGTGAGTCCGAGTGGCGTCGGAGCCAGGATGGCGGAGACGACATTCGGCCTCAGTGAGGCGGAGCAGGATGCGGAGCCGAACGTGCCGCAGCTCGACCCCCGTGCCACCCAACTCCGTCGCAGTCCAACGCCATCAGACCCGCGCGAACCTCAGCCCCGCGCAACCACCCGCGGATAAGCATCCGAACCGTCGAACTCCAGCGGCGAGCACTCGATCGCCTGCGAGTAAGCGAGAGCCGTGAACGCATGCGCACACCGCGGTTCGATCACGACGACATCGCCCGCCGACAGCACCGCCTCAGCGCGTTCGCCCGAATCGACGTCTTCGAACACCCCGCGAACCGACCCGCTGATGATGTAGAAGTACTCGCGCTTCTTCTCGTGATAGTGGTTCCCACGCCAAGCCCCAGTGCCCGGCAGGAACTCCAGGTAGGCCACGAACCGCCAAGGCCCGCCGTTGAACACCGGCGCCGCCTCGCCAGCCGCCATGCGAATGCGCACGCCATCCAAGATCGGCGCAGAAGGCGGCGCCTCGAGCACCGGCAGCGAACGAATCGAGACCTTGGAGAGCATCAGCCGTTCTTCGGCTCCCAGACGTCCGCCAGCACGCAGTCCCAAGGGAACTTGAACTCGTCCGCGCCGTCGTACACGTGGCTCTGGCAGTTCACCACCAGGACCTCGGGCTCCGAGAGCGCCTTCCAGCCGTGCATCAGCCGCGGCGGAATCTTGATCAGCCGCGGGCGCAGCGAACCCAGGAAGAAGCAGTTCACGTGACCGAACGTCGGCGACTCGGGGCGGATGTCGGCGATGCTCACCTGGAGCTTGCCCCGCGTGACCGTGAAGTGGTCCGTGTGCACCTGGTGCAGGTGCCAGCACTTGATCACGCCGTAGTCGGTCGCGCTCTGGTAGATGTGCGCGATGTCGTCGAGGCCGTCCTTCATCCACGGCTTGCTGTACAGCTCGGTCACCTCGCCGCGACCGTCCAGGTGCACGGTCAGGTCGCGCACGATGACCCCCTGGATGGTCGCCTTGCCGGCGGGCTGGACCTTGAAGTCGAGGGTTTTCAGCCACTCGACCGTGACTTCGTTCGCCTTCATCGGGACTCCCCACGAGGGTGACGCGCTCTGGGACGGCGTCGGGCGCGGCCCGGACGGGCGGCGCCGCGCCAAGGTATTCGGCACCCGCGGGCCGCGCAACCAGCCGGGAATGATTTGGCCCTTGAACAGTCCCTCGCCGAGCCGTCAGACTTGACCCCCTCTCCAACTCCCTACCTCGGAGGACCCATGCGCCGTGTCGTCGCGGCGTGCGGGGTGCTGCTTCTCAGCCTTGCGCTCGCAGCCCCTTCGCACGCCCAGATCCTCAATGGTGGTTTCGAGCTGCCCGCCTCGCCCATCGGCTACTCCCTCTTGGGAGGCGGCTCCACCGCCATCACCGGCTGGACCACGACCGACAACGGCGTCGAATGGTGGAGCCCGACCGGCTACGGGCCCATGCCGGCGGGGCCGAACATCGTGGACCTGGCCTGCTACGTGTACAGCGCGGGCGGCATCCAGCAGACCTTCGCCACCGTTCCCGGCCAGAGCTACCAGATCGATTTCTGGTTCGGCACGCACGCCGTCTCCGGGCGCGACGGCACCGCCACCATCGAGGTGTCCGCCGACGGCCAGCTGCAGAGCTACTCGATCACCAGCCTCACCACGCTGATCGGCTGGAATCTGGAGTCGTTCGCGTTCGTCGCGGACGACGCCTCGGCGACGCTCAAGTTCCGCTGCCTGCAGAACGCGAACCTCCACTTCGCCTACATCGACGGCGTCGGCTCGAGCGCGGTCGTGCCCGCGCAGACCAGCACGTGGGGGCGCGTGAAGTCGCTCTACCGTTGAACTGACCGCCAGTTGCCGATCGTGCACGCCCCGGCGCCCCTTGCCCCGGGGCGTTCGCATGCGCCGGAGGGGAACCGCGCGGCGCTCGCGCGCCCTTCAGTTTCTCCGCGCGAACGGCCGAAAACCTCTGCGCCCGAGTGTCGCGGCCTGCGGTTGACCCATTCCCGTGCAGTCCCCTAACCTGCGCTCGCGATTCCCGACGGCATCTCCCTGTTGTTTGCAGTCATTCCACGCTGTTCCGGCGTCCCCGGGGGGCCGGTCTTTCAGCGAAAGGATGAGACCTTGTACGACATCACCGTGGTGGGTACGGGCTACGTCGGTCTGGTGACCGGCGCCTGTCTGGCGGACTTCGGCAACAACGTCACCTGTGTGGACAACGACGCGGCCAAGGTCGAGCGCATGAAGGCGCTCGAGCTGCCCTTCTTCGAGCCCGGCCTGCCCGAGATCGTGGCGCGCAACTTCAACGAGGGACGCCTGCACTTTTCCAGCGACCTCGCCGGCTGCGTGCGCGACTCCAAGGTGATCTTCATCACCGTGGGCACCCCGCCGCGCGCCGACGGCAGCGCGGACACCAGCCAGATCTACGCCGTGGCCAAGGTGGTCGCGCAGAACATGAACGGCTACAAGCTGGTCGTTCAGAAGAGCACCGCCCCGGTCGGCACGGCGCGTGACCTGATCGGCTGGATCGCCAAGTGGGCGCCCAAGGGCGCCGAGTTCGACGTGGCGTCGAACCCCGAGTTCCTGCGCGAAGGCTCCGCCCTCGAGACCACGCTGCGCCCGGACCGCACGGTCATCGGCGCCGAGTCCAAGAAGGCGGTCGAGCTGCTGCGCAAGATCCACAAGCCGCTCTTCCTGCTCGAGACCCCCATGGTGGTCACCGGGCTCGAGAGCGCCGAGCTGATCAAGTACGCGTCCAACTGCTTCCTCGCGACCAAGATCTCGTTCATCAACGAGATGGCCAACCTGTGCGAGGCGCTCGGCGCCGACGTGCAGATGGTGGCGCGCGGCATGGGCATGGACGGCCGCATCGGGCGCAAGTTCCTGCACGCGGGCCCCGGCTACGGCGGCAGCTGCTTCCCCAAGGACACGCACGCGCTGTCGGCGTTCGCCAAGAAGGCCAAGGTCAAGAGCGGCATCGTGGACGCCGTGATCGCGGCCAACGACCACCAGATGAGCCGCATGGTGGACAAGATCTGCGACGCCATCGGTTCGCCGCGCGGCAAGAAGGTCGCGGTGCTGGGACTGTCGTTCAAGCCCAACACGGACGATCTTCGTGAGGCGCCGCCGCTGTACATCATCGAGGGCCTCAAGCGCCGCGGCGTCAAGGTGGTGGCGTTCGATCCCATCTCGATGCCCAAGGCCGAGGAACTGCCGCAGATGCGCAACGTCGAACTGGCCGCCGACGCCTACGACGCCGCCCGCGGCGCCAACGCCGTGGCGATCGTGACCGAGTGGAACGAGTTCCGCGGCATGGACCTGGCGCGGCTCAAGCGCGTCATGAAGCAGCCGGTGTTCTGCGACCTGCGCAACATCTACGACGCGGAAGAGGTCGAGGCCGCCGGGTTCCTGCACGTCGGGGTCGGCAAGGGCCGTCCGGCCGGCGCGGCCAAGAAGGGCCGCAAGGCTGCTCCGAAGGCGAAGCCCGCCCCGAAGTCCAAGGCGGCTCCGAAGCGCAAGAAGCGCTAGCCCAAAGGAAGATTCGTGAACGAGAAGCACACCATCGGCGGCCGCCGCGTCCTCGTGACCGGCGGCGCCGGTTTCATCGGCTCGAACTTCGTCCACCGTCTGCTCGCCAAGTACCCCGACGCTCACGTCGTGGTGCTCGACGCCCTCACCTATGCCGGGCGCCGCGAGAACCTGCACGGACTTCGCGACACGCAGCTCACGTTCGTGCACGGTGACATCCGCGATCCCGAGGCCGTGGCCATGGCCATGGCGGGCTGCGACTACGTGCTGAACTTCGCCGCCGAGTCGCACGTGGACCGCAGCATCGAGACGCCGGGCGAGTTCATCCAGACCGACGTGTACGGCGTGTTCGTGCTCGCCGAAGAGGCGCGTCGCGTCGGGGTGAAGCGCTTCATCCAGGTCTCGACCGACGAGGTGTACGGCGAGGTGCTCGAGGGGCACTCCACCGAGGACTGGGCGCTCAACCCGCGCTCGCCCTACGCCGCCAGCAAGGCCGGCGGCGACCGGCTGGCCTACGCCTACTGGTGCACGTACGGACTGCCCGTGGTGGTGACGCGCTGCTCCAACAACTACGGCCCGCGCCAGTACCCCGAAAAGCTGGTGCCGCTGTTCGTGACCAACGCGATCGACGGCGAAGCGCTGCCCGTGTACGGCAACGGCAAGAACACGCGCGACTGGCTGCACGTGGACGACCACTGCGACGCGCTGCTCACGCTGCTCGAGTTTCCGGGCATCGAGGGCGAAACCTTCAACATCGGCGCGCAGCACGAGCTCGACGTGCTCACCATCACCGGCACGCTGCTCGAGCTGGTGGGCAAGCCCGCCTCGCTCATCCGCTACGTGGAAGACCGCCCGGGCCACGACCGCCGCTACGCGGTGGACTCCTCCAAACTGACGCGCGTGACGGGCTGGACGCCGAAGATCGCGTTCAAGGACGGCATCCGGCAGACGGTGGAGTGGTTCCAGGCGAACGAGTCGTGGTGGCGGCCGATCAAGCAGGGCGAGTTCCGCGAGTACTACGAACGCATGTACGGCCAGCGCAAGGTGCTCGGCGAGGTGCAGGCGTGAGGAGTGCCGCACTCGCGCTGGCGCTGCTCGCCTGTCTCGCGGCTCCGGTACGCGCGCAGGGGGAGGCGCCCGCGGGCTCCACGAGCGGAGCGCCCTCGAAGGCGGAAAGCGCGGAGGGCTCTTACTTCCGCGCGCCGGTGCCGCTGCCCGGCCCGGTGGATGCGAACACCTATCGCGTGGGTCCCGGTGACGTGCTGCGGCTCACGATCAGCGGGCCGCTCACGCGCGACGTGCTCATGACGATCGGTCCCGAGGGCACGCTGTCGCTGCCGGGCGCGGGCACGCTGGTGGTGCGCGACCGCACGCTGGCGCAGACGCGCACGCTGGTGCTCGAGCGGCTCCGCCGCGACATCCGCGGGGCCGAACTCGACCTCCGGCTCGAAATACCCCGCACGTTCCGCGTGTACGTGACCGGACGCGTGAAGCAGCCGGGCGCGCGACTGGTGAAGGGGTCCAGCCGACTCGCCGACGTGCTCGCCCCCGAGCAGCTCGAAGCCGACGCCTCCCGCCGTGTCATCCGCATCCAGCACGCCGACGGGACGCAGGACGCCGCCGACCTCGGGCTGTTCCTGGAAACCGGCGACGCCGCGGGCCTGCCGCTCCTGCGCGACGGCGACGTGCTGCAGGTGCCGGCCGCCGGCAGCTTCATGCACATCGGCGGCGCCGTGAGCCGCCCCGGACGCTTCGAGATTGCGCCGGGCGACAGTTTGTCCACGCTCCTGCGGCTGGGCGGCGGGCTCGCGCCGGCCGCCGTGCGCGAACGCCTGCTGTGGCTGCACTGGCGGACCGACGCCGCGCCCGACTCCGAGTGGGTGTCGGCGGACGTGCCCGCGCAGCTGGCGCGCCCGGTCGCGCAGGGCGACCGGCTGTACGTGTTCTTCATTCCCGACTTCCGCCAGCAGCACGAGGTGGTGATCCTCGGCGAGGTGGGCCGCCCCGGCGCCTACCCGATCAAGGTGGGGGTCACGCGCCTCAGCGACGTGGTGACGGCGGCCGGCGGTTTCCTGGCCGACGCCGACCTGAGCGGGTTGCGCGTGCACCGCGTGAGCAGCATGGCCGGCGAGACCGACATCGAGCTGGACCGGCTGCTGCGCCTGTCGCGCGGCGACCTGACCTCCTCGGAGTACGAAGTGCTGCGCACCAAGCTCGCCGCGCGCCGCGAGGACTACCGGGTCAACTGGAACTCGCTGCGCCGCGATCCTGCGTCGCTCGACCTGGCGCTGCGCGACGGCGACGTGATCCGCGTCGAGCGCCTCGTGTCGTCCATCCGAGTGGACGGCGAGGTGCGCAACCCCGCCATCCTCACGTACCGCCCCGGCGCCACCGTGGCCGACTACGTGAAGCAGGCGGGCGGGTTCACCAATCGCGCGTGGGTGGGCAAGGTGCGCATCACGCGCGCCGTGAACGGCCAGACGCTGCTCGCGCGCAACGTGGACGCCGTGAATCCCGGCGACTTCATCTGGGCGCCCGAGCGTCCCGACATCACGATCTGGCAGCAGAGCCGCGAAGTGCTCACCGCGCTCGCGCAGGTCGCCACCATCGTCATCGCCATCCGCAGCGTCCGGTAGAGGGAGCGTCGTGGCCGAGAGCGAAATGGATCTGAAGCCCGCGCTGGCGAGCGTCATGGCCCGGCGAAAGCCCATTCTGGGCGCGACGATCGCCGCGGCCGTGCTCACGCTGGGCATCGCATTTCTCATGCCGCGCTGGTACCGGGCAACCACGGTGCTGATGCCGCCCGAGGAGTCCGACCTGCTCTCCAACATGGCGTTCGCGCAGCGCGCGCTCACCAAGTTCCCGGCCTTCGGCGTGCTCGACGACTACTTCACGCCGGCCGACACCTACAAGGCGATCCTGTCGAGCCGCACGGTGCAGGAGGCCATCGTCGACCGCTTCGAGCTGGCCAAGGTGTACAAGCTCAAGAGCCGCGAGAAGACGGTGAAGGAGCTGAAGGGGCACGTGAAGGTGAAGATCAACCCCGACGGCACCATCGCGATTTCGGTCGAGGACCGCGACAAGCAGCGCGCGGCCGACATGGCCAACGCCTATGTGTCCGAGCTGGACCGCTTCAACATGCACAAGCGCAACTCGCGCGCCAAGCAGACGCGGTTGTTCCTCGAGGGGCGCGTGGCCGAGACCGATTCGCTGCTGCGCGAGAGCGAGCAGCGGCTGCAGCGCTACCAGGAAGGGCACGGCGCGGTGGCGCCCACCAGCGCCGAGGCGATCGAAGCCGGCGCGGCGGCCGAGCTGATGGCGCGCAAGATCATGCTCGAGATTCGACTGGGCATGCTGCGCAGCTACCTGCGCCCCGAGCACGAGCAGGTGCAGCAGACCGAGTCCGAGCTGGCGGCGCTGGGTTCACGCATCGCGAAGATGCCCGCGATGCAGAACGACCTCGTGCGGATGTACCGCGACACCAAGATCCGCGAGCAGCTCATGCTGTTGCTGACTTCGCAGTTGGAGCAATCGCGCATCCAGGAGTCCATGGACACGCCGACGCTGGCGGTGCTCGACGCCGCGGTGCCGCCGGAGCGTCACGCGCGTCCGCGCCGCCTGATCCTGGCCGGGGCAGCGGGGCTGCTGGCGTTCGTGCTGAGCGCGGGGTGGTTCGCCGTGCGCGATCGAGACGCCGTATCCGCATGAGTGACCGCGCGGCGGCTCGCCGCGGGCTGGGACGCCAGATCGCCCGCAACTCGATTCTCGGTCTGGTGGGGCGTGTCACGTCGGTGCTCGGCTGGATGCTGATGGCGCCGTGGATGCTCCATCAGCTCGGGGCGGAGCGTTTCGGGTTGTGGTCGCTGCTGTCCGTGTTCTCCAGTCTGGCGCTCACCTTCGATCTCGGCCTGCAGGGCGCGCTCACCAAGTTCGTCGCCGAACGCCAGGATGCGGATGGTCCGCGACATGCCCGAGTCCTGCTCGGCATGGGGCTGGCGCTGTACCTGGTGCTGGGCGGAGTCCTGCTCGCCGGCGCCGTCGTCTTGCGCCAGCCCCTGCTCGACTTCTTCCGGATCGCGCCATCGATGCGCGCCGACGCCGAATCCGCGCTGGTGATCGCCGCCGCCGCGACGCTGGCGCTGAACCTGTCGCAGTACGGCGGTGCCCTGCTGGCGGGCCTGCAACGACTCGATCTCTGGAGCCAGCTGGCGATGGCGGGCACCGCCACGCAGATCGCCGCGACCGCGCTGGTCCTTCTGGCGGGCGGCGGCGTCTCACAGCTGCTCATGGTCAGCGCGGGCGTGAACCTGTCCGTCGCGACCGCCGCCAACCTTCTCGCGCTTCGGTTGGATGCGTCGCTCGTTCCCGCGTGGTCGGGGTGGAGCCGGGACCAGTGGCGCCGGCTGGGCGGTTTCAGCCTGGCGATGCAGGTGATCGGTGTCGGTCTGCTCGTTCAGTTCCAGCTCGACAAGCTGCTGTTCGGGCACTGGGTCGGGCTGCACGCCGTGGCCGAGTACGAGTTGGCATACCGCGTCGCCTTCGGCGTCTGGGCGCTGCCCGCGTTGTTGCTGCCGCCGCTGCTTCCCGCAGTGGCCCATCTGCACGCCGTGGGCGACC
>JADLGX010000535.1 GCA_020849095.1 Candidatus Eiseniibacteriota bacterium | reverse complement strand
GCAGCACGACCACCGCCTGCAGGCGGTTGGTGATCTCCTCGTCGGGCACGGCCAGGACCACGGCCTCGTCCACGGCCGCGTGGCTCGTGAGCCGGGTCTCGATCTCGCCCAGCTCGACACGGTACCCGCGCGTCTTCACCTGATGGTCGCGCCGCCCGAGGAACTCGAAGTTGCCGTCGGGGCGCTCGCGCACCAGGTCGCCGGTGCAGTACGCCATTTCGGTCACGCCGGGCGCGACCTCGAGCGACCGCAGCGACTGCGCCGTGCGTTCGGGCTTGCCCCAGTAGCCGCTCATCACGCTGTCGCCGTGGATCCACAGCTCGCCCTCGGCACCGGGCGCGACCGCGCGCAGGCCCTCGTCCAGCACGAGCGCGCGGTCGAACGGGCACACTTTGCCGATCGGCAGCGGCGCGTCGCCCTCCGGCTCGCCCTGCACCTCGATCCACGTGCACACGTTGGTCTCGGTGGGGCCGTACAGGTTGGCGTAGCGGGCCGCCGGCGCCAGCTTCATGAGCTGGCGCAGGTACTTCATCGGGAACACTTCGCCGGCGAAGAGCAGCACGCGCAGCGCCGAAAGATCGAGCTTCTCGAGCCCGCCGCGCGTGAGCATGAGGATCAGCGAGCTGGGGGTGCAGTACCAGACGCTCAGCCGGTCGGTCGCCCACTGCTTCGCGACGGCGGCGGGGAACGAGAAGATGCGCGGCGACACCGGGTACAGCGCGGCGCCGGCGTACGCGCTCGAGAAGAGATCGAACGTCGAAAGATCGAAGTGGAACGGCGCGTGGTTCGCCACGCGGTCGGCGGCGGTGAGCGCGAACGTGCGCGCCGCCCAGTCCGTGAAGCACCGCGCATTGAGGTGCGACAGCATCACGCCCTTGGGCTCGCCCGTGGAGCCGCTCGTGTACAGGATGTACGCCAGGTCGCGCTCGGAGGCCGGGTTGTCGAACGGTTCGCCCGGCTCGGAATCGAGCGCCGCCCACGGCAGGCCGGGAGCGCCCGAAAGCGCGGGCGCGTCGCCGGCGTCGCGGCGGTCGGCGAACCAGACCGCGCGCATGGGCGCTTCGGCGCCGAACTCCGCCTGCAGCTTCTCGGCGCGGTCCGACAGCGTGACCAGCGCGGACACCTGGCAGTCGCGAGCGATGTACGCGGCGCGCGCGGGCGGGGCGTTGGGATCGATCGGCACGTAGCAGGCGCCGGCCTTCATGGCGCCGTACAGCGCCACGACGGCATCGGCCGACTTGGGCAGCCACAGCCCGACGCGGTCGCCGCGGCGCACGCCACGGCTCGCGAGCGAGCGGGCGAACTGGTTGGATCGCTCCTCGAGCTGCCCGTAGGTCAGCGTGGAGCCGTCCAGCACCACGGCGGGCGCGGAGGGGTCGCGCTCGGCGGCGCGGCGGACGAGATGGGGAAGCAGCGGCATGGGAATCCTTGGCGGTCGAGGAAGGGCCCTGCTCAGAGCCCGAGGCAGCTGGCGATGATCTTGCGCTGGATCTCGGACGTGCCGGAATAGAGCGTGCCCGACAGCGCGTCGCGAACCTCGCGCTCGATCGGGTACTCCTTCATGTAGCCGTACCCGCCGTGAATCTGCAGCGCGTCCAGCGCGGCGCGCGAATGCGCCTCGCTCACGAACAGCTTGGCGATGGCGGCCTCCATCACGGCGCTCTTGCCCTGCCCCGCGAGCCAGCCGACGCGGTAGAGCAGGTAGCGGCCGGCCTCGATGGCCACCTTCATGTCGGCGAGCTTGCCCTGCACCGACTCGAACTTGGCGATCGGCTGGCCGAACTGGCGCCGCTTGCGCGTGTAGCGCACGCAGTCGTCGAGCAGGCGCTCCATGGCGCCGAGGTGCCCGGCGAAGATGCAGGCGCGCTCCCACTCCATGGCGCTGTTGAAGATGCGCATGCCGGCGCCCTCGGGGCCGAGGCGCGCCGACTCGGGCACGAAGCAGTCCTCGAAGATCACCTCGCCCATGGGCGACGTGCGCAGCCCCATCTTGGGAATCGGCTTTCCGAACGTCACGCCGGGCGTGTCGCGCGGAATCAGGAACGCGGTCAGCGCCTTCGGCTTGTCGTCACCGCGTGACAGGTACGCGAACGCCAGGGCCAGGTCCGCCACGGGCGCGTTGGTGGCGAACGTCTTCTGGCCGTTGAGCACGTAACCGCCGTCGCGCGCCTCGCAGCGCGAGGTCAGGCTCATCACGTCGCTGCCGGCTCCGGGCTCGGTGATGGCGTGCGCGCCGACGAACTCGCCCGAGACCAGTCCGGGGAGCCAGCGCTTCTTCTGCTCCTCGGTGCCGTAGTGCACGATGGGCATCTGCACCGCCCACATCTGGGCGTTGAGGCTGAACACCAGGCCGTTGTCGCGGCAGCCCCAGCCGAGCGCTTCCATCGCGATGGTGGTGGTGATCAGGTCCTCGCCCTGCCCGCCGTATTCCGCGGGCACGGGCAGCCCGAGCAGCCCGAAATCGGCGCACTTCCTCCAGCAGTCGCGCGGAAACGCGCCCTCGTGGTCACGCGCCTCGAGGTCGTCGTTGAGCGCTTCGCGCGCGAACGCGCGAACGGCCGCGCGGAGTTCCTTCTGTTCGGGGCTCAGCTCGAAATCCACGCCGCTCTCCGATCCTGGTCAGTGTTTCGCGCCTTCGTGGGTCTTCGCATCCGGGTGGAACGAGCCGAACCACTCGAGCGCGCGCTCCAGCGCGCGGCGCTGCAGTGGAACGTTCAGGAAGGCGTGCACGTCGCCGGGCCAGACTTCGACCTCGAACCGGGCGCGCTCCTCCGGGGTGAGCCGGGCGAACACGGTCCGCTGGGCCACCTGGAACGAAACGTACTCCGCATCGGTGTCGCCGTACACGAACAGCGCGCGGGCGCGCGAGCGGACGAGGGCGCGGAAATGCTCCACGAAAGTATCGGCGAGCGGCGTGTCGTTGGGCGCCTCGCCGTTCGCGCGCGAACCCCGGCGCAGGACGCGGCCCAGAACGGTGCCCATGTAGCGCCAGCGCTCGGGATCGCCCAGCGAGGTCCAGTTCTCGCGGTTCGTGAGCGCGCGCAGCATGTGCTTCCAGTCCTTCTGGTCGGCGTGCGCCTTCACGAGCGTGTCCAGCTCCATGAGCGGGGCGGCGAAGAACACCATTCCCCGGACCGCCTCGGGTTCGTCGGCGAAGACGGACAGGGCCGTGCGCGCATCGAAGCACATGCCGAGCGTCAGGAACCGCCGGTCGCCGAAACGCTCGCGCACGAAGCGCAGCGCGGAAACCACGTCCTCGCGATCGGGCTGGTTCGGGTTGTGGAACCCGCTCACGCCCTGCGAATCGCCGTCGCCGTGATAGTCGAACCGGAACGCCGAGAAACCTTGCGCGGCCAGGCGGCGGGCGCCTTCGACCCACATGCGGTTGCGGTGCGAGCGCGGCCGGGTCAGCAGGATGGCGCACGTTCCCGCGGGCGGCGCGTCGGGCGCGGCCGGCGTGTAGATGCCCACGAGCCGGCCGGTGGGCGAATCGAACACCACGGGAATCTCGGCGCGCGCGCGCGCCAGCTCCGCCGGACTCTCACGCCAGGGCAACGGCGGCCTCCACGGTGCTCGCGCGCAGTTCGGGGGACTCCCAGGCCGGATTGCTCATCAGCTGGTATCCCGGTTCGGAGGAGATCAAAGCGGTCGTGACGCTCACGCCACGGGCGGTGAGCGACTCGACGAGGGCGGCGTGGGCGGGGGCCAGGCGCGCCCGCTGCTGCACCTGGATGAGACGGACCGGCGCCGGCGCGGCGGCGGCGAGCGCGGAATCCAGCGACACGTCGCGCGCGCTTTCGACCAGCGCACCGTGCAGCAGGTAACCGTGGACATCCACGCTGCCGTCGCGCGTGATGCGCTCGAAGAGCTGGTCCACCGTCGCGTCCGGTTTCTTGCCGCCCGCGACGTTTGAAAAGAGCATGCCGCGCAACTGCGCGCGAAAGAAGTCCATGGGGCGGGACACCGGCTCCCAGAAGAGGAAGCCGGCGGTGTCCGTGCGCCCGCCGGCCGCCAGCGCCGCGACGATGGCGCCGAATCGCACGCCCAGCCAGATCACGCGGGCGGCCCCGGTCCGCCGGCGCGCGCAATCCGCCGCCGCGCGCGCATCCTCGACCAGGGTCGAAACCGTCACCGCCGAAAAGTCGCCGGCGGAATCGCCGTGCCCGCGGGCATGATGGCGAAACACCGGATGCCCGGCCGCGGCGACGGCGCGCGCGCTCAGCACCTCTTCCCGATAGAGCGCGATCTGCTCGACTCCGAGACCGTGGACGTGGACCACGACCACGCCTTCCGGGGCCGGCGGAGCGGCATGGTGCACCCCGAAACAGGGCCGATCGCCGGACTCGAAGAACAGCGGATGCTCCTCGAGTGCGGCCATGCGGATGGGGGTGTCGCGACCGGGGGAAATCAACGCGGGGCCTGTCCGGGAAGAGGGAGGATGGGTTGCGGGTCCGGGCAAGAATGCTACGCGTCGCCGTTTCGGAGTGTCAACGAATCCTCGCCATGAATGCGGCCAGCGCGCATGGGCACCGCGCGTCATCGCATCCGAGCGCTGCGCGAAACCACCCAGACCGCGCATGCGAATGCGCGACTCGTCGCGAATTGCCTCGCCACCCGCCGCCGCGAACCGGCCCGGCGGGCATCTTGCCCCGTGCGCACCCAGTGACCGCCATTTACGGACACGTGCCGCTCAAGGAATCCGCGCCGCCGCCGACAATCCCGGAGTCATGTCCTTCTCTTCCCCCGGCGGCCTGCTGGCCCCCTCTCTCGCCTTCGTCACCCTGGCCTGCGCGATCGGCCTGGGGTTTCTGCTCGCCCGTTCGGCCCGGCGCGCGGAACGCGGGGGCGTGCGCGGTGGAACCGTGGACCTGTTCCGCACGTTCACGGGGAACCTCGCCGGGCACGTGACGGGCGACGTGCTTCGCGCGGCCGCTCGCGACGCGCAGGCCGACAGCTTCTGGGCCGCCATCGAGGCCATCGCCTCGACGCTCCGCCCGCGCGAACGCATGGAACTGGCGCAATCGCTGCAGCGCAGCCGCCACGTGATGGCGGAATGCCGCGTACTGCGCGACGACGATCGCGACGAACGCCGCGAGCTCGCCGCGCGCCGGCTGGCGCTCGTCCCTTCGATGCGCGCCCGGCGAGTGCTGCGCCGCACGCTGGTGCGCGGGCCCGAGCACGTCCGCCTGGCGGCCGCCCGCGCGCTCGCCGCGCAGCGCGACCTGGCCTCCCTCGGCTGGCTGCTGGTGCACGCCGACACGCTGTCGACCCGCTCCATCGGGGCGATCTCGGGAGTCCTGCGCGCGTTCGGCCCGCGCGGTCGCGCCCTGCTGGTGACCGCGCTCGAGCGCGGGCTGGTGGACACCCGCTTCGAGTGCGCCGTGCTCGACGCGCTGGGACTGTCGCGCTGCCGTTCCGCGCGCACCGGCGTGGAATCGCGGCTGCGCAGCGAACAGCTCGACGTGAGGGTGGCTGCGGCGCGCGCGCTGGGCCGCATCGGCATGGGTGAGTCCATTCCCGCGCTGATGCTGGCGCTCGGCGACGGCGCCTGGCCGGTCCGGGCGCAGGCCGCTCACGCGCTGGGCCGGCTGCGCGCCGCTCCCGCCGTGGACGCTCTCGCCGAACGCGTGTGCGATCCGTCGTGGTGGGTCCGGCGTCATGCCGCGTACGCGCTGGCCGTGATCGGCTCCGAGGGCCGCGACGCGCTGTGCGAGCTGGTCGTGCGCTCCCCCGACGGCTATGCGCGAGAGATGGCGCGCGAGGCGCTCGACCGCGCGGTGGTCCGCCGCAGCGCCTGAGCTTGGACGGACGCGCGATCGGTCCTTAGACTGCGCGCCATGACCCGCAAGCCCAACCTCGGCTCCCGTCCCTCGCAGGCGTCTTCGTACATCCGGGAGCGCGCGCAGCGCGAAACCGAAGTGGGCGAGGCGCGCCGCGTGAAGGACGTGCTCGCCGCCCGCGGGCTGTCGCCCCGCAAGCGCTTCGGGCAGAACTTCCTGATCCAGCCCGACCTGTGCCAGCGCATCGCGGACCATTGCCACCTGCGCGAGGACGACATCGCGGTCGAGATCGGCCCCGGCGCCGGCGCGCTCACCAACCGCATCGCCTCGCGGGTGCAGAAGCTGATCGCCGTCGAAAAGGACATGGGGCTGGCGGAGTACCTTCGCGAGGAGTTCGCCGAGCATCCGCGAGTCGAGATCGTCGAGGGCGACTTCCTCGAGTTCTCGCTGACCGCCGTGGCCGAGAAGCACGGCGTGAACAAGATCGCGGTGGTGGGCAACATTCCCTACAACATCACCACGCCCATCCTGGAGCGGCTGTTCGAGCAGCGCGCCGTGGTGCGCTCGGCGGTGCTGCTGGTGCAGAAGGAGTACGCGCAGCGCCTGGCCGCGGCGGCCGGCAGTCCGGAGTACGGCGCGCTCACGCTTTTCGCGCGCTACCACGCGCTGCTCGAGCCGCTCATGACGCTCAAGGCCGCGTCGTTCTGGCCGCGCCCCGACGTGGATTCGATGCTCGTACGCGTGATGATCCGCGAGAAGCCGCCGGTCGAGGCGCCCGAGAAGCTGCTTTTCCGCATCATCCGCGCGTCGTTCCAGCAGCGCCGCAAGCAGCTGACCAGCACGCTGGCCAACGCGCTCGGCCGCGAGAGCGAGTTCGTCGCCGCCGTGGGCGCGCAGGCGAACATCGACCTCAAGCGGCGCGGCGAGACGCTGACGCTGGAGGAGTTCGCGCGGCTCGCGCGCGCGGTGGACTCGCGCGGGCACGTGATCGCCGACGATTTGGGCCTCGACGGGGCGGACGACGAGGACGGGCGCTGAGCGCTGTCTAGAACCCCGCGCGCGGCTCCGAGTGCACGACGCCGCTCGAGTCCACGACCAGGCGCAGCGAGTATCCGGCCTCGACGTACGAGGCCATCGGGCGAACCAGCGCGCGTCCGCCCATGCGCCCGCGCAACGCCAGCGCGTCCTCGCCGTTCACGCCCACGTTCACCCGGGCCGACTCGCCGGCCGCGAGCGCCTTCACGCGCTTCAAGTGCCCTTCGCCCATCACCACCAGCGAGTCGAGCGGCTGCCCCGACTCGTTGACCACGGTGACGCGCACGTCGTTCACGCCGCAGCCGCCGATGGCCAGCGCCAGCAGTGCGCCGGACAACGACAACCCCGCGAGCGCGAGCGCCCGCGGGGTGCGAAGCCGGAGACCGTTCACGCGCGGCGCGATCACGGTTCGACGAACTTGTAGCCCACCTTGTGGACCGCGACGATGAACGGCTTCTCGAAGCCGTCGCCGAGCTTGCTGCGCAGGTTCGAGACGTGCGTGTCCACGGTGCGGGTCGTGACGCCCAGGTCTTCGTCGACGCCCCAGATCTCCTCGAGCAGCTCCTCGCGGCTCACGGTGCGGCCCCGGTGCTCGATGAGGTACTTGAGCAGCTCGAACTCCTTGAACGAGAGCGCGGTCTGCTTGCCCGTCTTCCACACCTCGCGCGGCTCGAAGCGCACTTCGACGTCGCCGAACGTGTACGTGGTGGTGGCGGGGGCGCCCGTGTTCATGGGGCCGCGCTCGACCAGGCGCTTCACGCGCGCCATGAGTTCCTTGATGCTGAACGGCTTGGTGACGTAGTCGTCCGCGCCCAGATCGAAGCCCTTGAGCACGTCGGCTTCGAAGTTGCGCGCCGTCATCACGAGCACCGGAATGTCGCGGTGCCGCTGGCGCAGCTCCTTCAGGACGGTGAAGCCGTCCTTCTCGGGCAGCATGATGTCGAGCAGCACCGCGTCGGGCTTCTGCTTGAGGGCCAGCTTGAGCCCCTCCTGCCCGTTCTTGGCGGTGAGGACGTCGTAGCCCTCGAAACGAAAGTTGTGGGCGAGGCCGTCGAGCAGCCCCTCCTCGTCCTCCACGATCAGGATCTTCTTCATCGTCATCGCTGCGACTCTCCCGGGGCGACGCCCCCATGGTCCCGCGTCAGGACTTCGGACGCGAGGAACCACTACCGTCCACCCAGATCGGAATCAGCAACGTGAAGATGCTGCCTTCCCCGGGCGTACTGGCCACTTCGACGCGCCCATAATGGGCGCGAACGATCTGATCCACAAGCGAAAGGCCCAGCCCGGCGCCCTTCACGGTGTGCACGAGTCCGGTCTCCACCCGCACGAACTTCTCGAAGATCCGGGTCTGGTGCTCGGGGTCGATCCCGATACCGCGGTCGGCCACCGAAATGCTGACGAATCCCTCCTGGGCGCGGGCGAACAGGCGGATCTCCCGCCGCTCCCGGGAGTACTTCACGGCGTTGTCGAGCAGATTGAGCAGGCAGTGCTGGAGGGCGATCACGTCCGCCCGGATGCGGGGCAGGTCGGCCGGCACATCCACGTCGAGCGCGAAACCCTGGTCCTCCAGCCGCAGCCGGAAGCTCTCGAGCGTGTTGGCCACCAGGTCGGTCACCGCCACCGGCCCCATCCGCAGCATCTTCTTGCCCGACTCCAGCCGCGAGAAGTCGAGGATGTTGTCCACCAGCTGGGCCAGGCGGTCGGTCTCGCGCATGATCGTGCGCAGGTATTTGCCCTCTTCTTCGGGATTGCGGAAGCGCTTCATCTCGAGCGTCTCGGTGGCCAGCTTGACCACCGCGATCGGGGTCTTGAGCTCGTGCGTGACGTTGGAAACGAAGCTCGACTTCTCCTGCACCAGCTCGATCTGGCGGAGGATGTAGCGCAGCCCCACGAACACCGCGCCCAGCATGACGGCGGTGAGCAGGAAGATGAACACCACCTCGACGAGCACGAAGCGCTGGGCAGTGGCGACGGGCGCGCGGTTGGTGGCCGTGACGCTCACCCGGAAGCCTTCGAACGGCCCCGTCATGTCGGCGCGGCGCGTGGTGTTGGTGAAGCCGGGCTCGCGCACGCGCGCCACCTCGTGGCCCTCGCGATCGAACACCTGCACGCAGAGGTTGCGCGTGGACTCGAGCCCGCCGTACATGCGCGGAATGGTGTTGAGCCGGTCGCGCACCACGGAGTCCAGGCTGGTGGCGATGAACGCGCGCGGGTTGAACCACCAGCCCCCGGCGCCGGTCACGTCGCCGTTGGGGCCGCGCAGCACGACCGCGGCGAAGGGGTGCTCGCGCCGCTGGGTCGGGTCCTCGCCGAACAGCAGTACCTGCGACTCGACCATGATCATGGACAGGTTGTCCATGCGATCCACCGGCACGTAGTGCGGCGCCTCGAAGCGGCGCGACCGGGTGGCGAGCGCGCGGATGATGGCGGCGTCGGGACCGCCCTCGCGCGCGATCTGCTCGGCCGGGCCCACGGCGTCGCGAAGCTGGGTGATCAGCTCCACCTCGAACGCCTCGGTCACCTTTTCGGCCAGGTAGGCGTTGTAGCGCGACGCCTCGGCCTCGACCTCGCGCGCCACGCGCAGCGTGAGCAGCACGGCGAACCCGGCCAGCGCGAGCGCCGGGATGGCCACGGCGCCCACGAGCAGCGCCATCTTGCGGCGGCGGGAGCCGGGAATCGCGGGAAGGCGGGGCAGTTTCATGGCGGCGGGAACTTACCGGGTTTGGGCGCCCGCGGCACGGGGCCGCGCCGCCGGGGCGAAAATGCGACGGGCCGGTCCGCCGAAGCGAACCAGCCCGATCGCGAGCGAACTCGAAGGGACGAGGATCAGTCCCGGACCCGCGCCGCCAGCTCCGCGCCGGTCATGTCGTGAATGCGCCGCACCATGGCGCGGTCGGACGAGGTGATCACGACCTGGGCGCCACGCTGCACGTTGACGAGCTCGCGATGGAGCTTGCCGCTCTGCATCGCGCCGCGCATGGGCTTGCACGAGGCGCACAGCTTGCCGTCGCGCTGGCCGTTGAGCACCGAGACGACCGTGGTGTTGTGGCGGGCGACCGTCGCCTGCAGCGCGCGCACGTTCTCGGGCGTGTTGGCGGTGTAGACGATCATCGCGCCGTTCTTGAGCGCCACGACCTGCGTGTGGGCGCCCGTGCTGCGGATGTCCTCGTCGCAGCCCACCTGGTCGGCGCATACCGCGCACTCGACATGGGCCGCCATGCTTCCGCCGGAGCAGCAGGGGCTGCCCGCAGCAGCGGACTTGTTGGCGCTGCAAGCCGCCTTCATCTCAGGAGTGCAGGCGGCCTGCATCTCGGGGGTGCAGGCGCCGGCGGCGACCTTGGCGCCCTTGCCCTTGGCGTTGGCGGCCGTGGCGGAAGCTCCACCGGCACAGCACGAGGAGCCCGCGGCCGAAGCGCTGGCGCCCTTGCCGGCGCCACACGCGAAAGCCATGGCGACGCAACAAGCCGACGCAGCGAGAACAAGAGCAACAAGGCGCAGCTGCTTCATGACCGACCTCCCGGAAAGGTGTTGCGGAACGATCCCCGTTCCGCCGGCGACGAAGAGAAGCTTCGGCAAACGTGGGAAGGAGCCTGTCATCCGCTCTTGTGGTGGGTGTCAGTGAAGTGCAAAAGCTCCCCGCCGACACGGGCACGAACCGGTTTCTCCGCCGCGGAGGCGCGAATCGTTGACGCCCCGCAGCCTCCTGCCTAGTGTGCCGCAACTCCGCTCACCATGACCAAACGCCGATCTTCCACCTCGAAGGGAAGCGCCCCCCTGCTCCTCGGCGCGCTCGCGTTGCTCGCCCTCCTGCTGTTCGCCGGAGGCGAGCTGTTCGCGTTCTTCACTTCGGACCTCGGGCGCGTGCTGACCTATCGGCACGTCCGGCTCGGGAATCGCGCCCACATCGTGCGCCTGGTGGGAAAGCGCGTGCATGCCGGGCTCGAGAAAGCCGGAGTGGTTCCGTCCCAGACGGAAGAGAAGGTGACGGGTGGCTCCCCCGCCCTGAAGTGGAACGTGGAGATGTCCCGCAGCGGCTCGCCCACCCAGGCCAACGCCGCGATCACGCGCGAGCTGGAGGCCGGCGGCGCGGTGGTGCTTTCCGGACGTGAGCGCACGCGGGAAGACGGGGCGTTCGAGGTGGCGCTGGTGGTGGGGCTGCCGGGCTTCCCCACACACGAGGTGGTGGTGACGCGCCCCGGAGTTCCCACGCGCGCGCGCGGCGAGGAGGAGGAACCCGCGGCCGCCCCCGAGATCGCACTCGTGCTGTTCGGGCTCGGCGACGACGCGGAGCTGGACCGGTCGCTCCTTCGGCACGAACTGCCGTTCGCGCTGGCGCTGAGCGCGGCGAGCGAGGGGCACGAGAAGCTGCTGCGCGAAGCGAAGACGAGCCGGCGCGAGATCGTGCTGCTCGTTCCCATGGAACCCGAAAAGTACCCCTCGCAGAACCCGGGTCCCGGCACGCTGCTCGTGAGCATGTCGCCCGGTCGCATCGAGAGCATGGCGCGCGGCTACATCCGCGAGGCCGGCGCGCCGCTCGCGGTGGCCAACTACATGGGATCGCTCGCCACGCAGGACGAACAGTTCGTCGGCGCGCTGTACCGCGCGCTGCGCAAGGACGGCGTCAGCTTCGTTCACGTGGCGCCCGCGCCGCGCTCGGTGTGCCGCAACATGGCGTCGAGCGAAGGGGTGGCGTACGACGAACCGGACGCGTATCTCGATGCCGAAACCCGGCCGGGCCGCGGCAAGGCGCTCGAGCGCGGCTGGGCCGACGCCATCGATCGCGCGACGCGGCAGGGCAACGCGCTCGTCATGATGCGCGCGACACCCGCCTCCCTGGCGTGGCTCGAAAAGACGCTCGCGCGAACCGAGCCGCCGTTCCGTCTGGTGGCGGCCTCGCGCGTCCTGCACCGGCCCGCCGGGAAGTAGGCCGCACTCCGGGCGACGAACGCGCGGCCGAACGTGCTATCTTCCGCGCCGCATGTTCGACGGACAGGATGTCCCCATGGACTTCACCACCGCCTCGGCGAGCGAATGGCTGCTCAGCGACGGACTCGGTGGATACTCGGCAGGCACTCGCAGCGGCGCCCCGACGCGCCGTTCGCACGTGCTGCTCGCCGCCGCGTCCGCGCACGGAGCGCTCACCGCGCTCGTGCAGCGCTTCGACGAAAAGCTTCTGATCGGCGGCGTCACGCACGAGCTGTCGGCCGCCTACGCGCCGGGCCGCGCGCCGCGCGAGGGCTCGTACGCCCAGCTCGACTGGTTCCGCTCCGACCCGTGGCCGCGCTGGCGCTGGCGTTTCGAGGGCGGAGTGATCGAAAAGTCGCTGCGCCTGGTGGACGGCCACAACGCGCTCGTCGCGTCGTGGCGGCTGGTGGACGGCGCCGACGCGCGCCTGAGCGTGGCGCCGCTGCTCATGAGCCGGGCGCCGCTCGCGCTCATGCGCGAGAGCGCCGAGTTCCGCGGCACCGCGCAGGGCATTCCCGGGCGCGTACGCTTCGAGACTCTGCCGGGCCAGAGCGGCGTCACGATGTGGCACAACGGCGCGTTCCTGCCCGCGCGCAGCTGGACGCGCGGCGTGGAGTATCCGCTCGACGACACGCTCGAATGGGGGGACTCGCGCGCGCTGCCCGAAGTACTCGACGAGGCGTTCCTGCCCGGATGGGTGCAGTTCCACCTGCCCTCGACCGGCGCTTCCGCCCATGTCGTGCTGTCGTCGGAAGAGGGGCTGTTCCGTTCGCTGGCCACCGAGCAGCGGCTGGGCACGCCACCGGCGCAGTCGCTCGCCGAGTGCATCGCAGCCATCGAGCGCGGCTCGCTCGAACGCCGCGTGGCGTGGCGGCGGCGCACCTCGACGGGCGCCGACCTCACCGCGCGCCAGGCGGCCATGGCGCACGGCGGTGACGGCGAACGCCTGGCGCGGCGCAGCGAGCCGCTCGTGGACGAACGCGACGCCCTGACCAACCTGCTCTCCGGCCACCTGCTCGATTCGCTCGTGCGCCGTCACGGCCGCACCACGCTGGTCAGCGGCTGGCCCGACAGCACCGAGCGCGGCTCCGACACGCTCCGTTCCGCCGCCGCGCTGGT
>JADLGX010000534.1 GCA_020849095.1 Candidatus Eiseniibacteriota bacterium | reverse complement strand
GACCTCGAACGTCTCAGCGTCGGCCGGAAGCCGGGCCAGGAGGTCGAGGTAGAGCCAGAGTCCCGCGCGCATGCGTCGCAGGTGGTAGGCCCGCGGATGCTCGAGGATGCGGCGATCGAGCTGAAAGGTGATGGGTTGGGGATTGGACATGGATCGGGTTGGGGCTACTGGAATCGGTTCTCGTGGCGGGCAAGCCGTGGGAGCAAGTGCCGGAAGAGCGCGGTCCGGCTCTTGCGGATGCCCCTCGCTCGTCGCACCCGGTCGAGCGCGAGACGGATCACGTGTGGCGAGTAGAGCTCGACGGCCTTCGAGAAGGACGCGCCATCGCTCTCCCCCAGTGTCTCGAGAATTTCCTCGAGGAGCTGAGGATCGACGGAGTGCCGCTCGGATGGCGGCCTATAGCCGCTATTCAATCGCTGTGATTGTGAAAGCAGCTTTGAAGAGCTATAGGCGCTAGCGCCAGTTCTGTGAGGATCGGGGCGCTTACCAGGCCACGTTCGAAGTCGGAGCACAAGGTAGGGCAGCGGCGCGAGGATCTCGAGAAGGCCGGCCCGCTCGAGTCGTCGGAGACTAGCCGTCACATGGTCGAGGCTCTCGTTGGCTTCACGCACCAGTGCTTCTTCGGCGACGAGGACGATGCCGCGCGAGTTCGCGTGCGTCGCCAGGACGGCCAAGAGCGACTCGCTCATGCGCTCGGGGGCTGGTTGCCCGGTTCTTCTTTGGGGAACATCACGTAGAAGTCGTGGTACAGCGACTCCGCCAGCGTGTCGAGGATCTTCGCCATCCGCATGAGCAACGGAATACTGGGCAAGTTCTGCCCGCGCTCCCACGAAGACACGGCGTCCTTGCTGCGACCCAACATGGCCGCCAGCTTGCGCTGCGAAAGGCCGGCCTTGAGCCGATACTCCCGGATTGCATTCGGAAAGCGGACGGCACGGTGTGATGGGCGCGGGGTGAGTTGAACCTCCATGACACCCAGCGTATCCCGCACTCGCTCGCCGTCGTAGGCAGGCGGACGCGCGCAAGAGCGCGCACCCTGTGGATGATGTCTCCCCTCCATGCCTACAGGATAGACACCCGAAGCAGAAGCGAACAGGGGGTGGAACTCGCGCTCGATCGCTCTCTCGTGTGGATAAGTGCCCTTTACAGCTGCCCTGAGCTTGCTAGAGTGGGCTATTCAGCAATCCACACTATGTCCACAGCCCACCTCAGCGATCGTTCCCTGTTGCTCCTCTCGGCCCTCAACCGGCGAGACATTCGCGGCCCGGCTGCCATGTTGATCCTCCGCAAATACTCGCAGCAGCGGATCGCCCGGCACATCGACTACTACGACCACGAGGTCGTCTTCATCGCCCATCTGCCGGAATGGGCAGCATCGCGCTGGCTGGCGTGGCGCATCCGTCATGACGCGCCGCCGCCCACAGGGTTCCTGCGCACGAGCGGGTCGCTCCAAGAGCGGGTGCGAGGGATGCGGTATCGTCGCGGCGGGTAGGTCTGGTCGCCGATCGTCCCAACAGGGGCCTAGAAGCTCTCGAGGGCTACCCGGAGCTCCTCCAACTCGTTCTCGGGGTAGTTCGGGAAGCCTCGAGGATCAAGGTCGCACGTGATCTGGGCGCCGGACTCATCACAACGAACGCAGCGCGGCCGAAGCGTGCACCACATCTCGGCCACTGCCCGATCCCTCGTCAGGAGTATGTGCGGGTCGATCAGCTGCTTGCTCGAGGTCCCCCAGATGCCGGCGACGGCCGCGAGTTCGAGCATGCGCAGATCAGAGAGGGCATTGTAGGCGTCGCCACTGTCGTAGCCGGCACGGGGCTTGATGATTCCCCTTCCGGACGCGGGCGCGCCAGTGTCATAGAGACTAGAGATCACTGCCGCCAGCGCAAGAGATCCGTGCCGCAGATTGCACTGCGCGGCTAGCGTCAGGATCTGCCGCTGCACTTGCGGTCGCTCGCGAGTCCCGCGCGGTTCACGGATGAGCGGCTCAGCCTGAAGCAGGAAATTGGTTTCCGCAGGGATGCGATGGCTAAGCTCAGCAATGACCCGGTAGAGTTCCGGCAGTGTGTCCGGACCGAACATAGGCTGGCGCGCCGCAGGAAGCACTCGGCGCACGTCGAGTTCCGCTGCTCTCAGTGAACGAACGAAGGCATCGAATGATGGAGTGGTTCGCTGATCGCCCTCCAGCGCACATGGGAGCGCGTTGATCCAAGGGTCGGGAACTGGGAATCTGCCGAGCCACCATTGGTTCGCGGGCGCGTCGCGGCGCCCCGTCCCCGCGGCGAGACGGCGGAACATCCCGACCATGCTCCGATCGATGAGGTAGCGCGGAGGCGCCGCGAGGGAGATCGGCAGCCAACCACCGGCGACAAGCCCGAAGACCGTCACTGGTTCGGCGCTAACGAACGGCCGCATCCGAAGGCTACAGCCCCGCACACGCGCGCCATTCACGAGTCCGCTTTCCGCGAGCAGATCCACGTCAAAGGTGTTCGATCGCTCGGGGCCAGCGTTGGCAAGCTGATCAAGGCCCAGCGGCCGGGCGGTGAGCGATTCGAACTCACATTCCTGGCCGTCTTCGCTGGCGACCCTTATTGCGATGGGTAGCCCCTCCACGCAATCCTCCACGGCATTCAGCATGCTCTACTCGACGCGCGTCCCATCGGCGGACAAGGCGTATGCGATCCACGGCCCCCGCCGCCTGCAGTTGATGCACCCGACGCGACGCGACTCGGCGTGCCAGTTGGTCATGGACGATAACCCGCCGAGCGGGTCCTTCCGCTCGAATCCGCCCTCGACCTTGCGCAGGGCGAAAACGGCCGCGTCGTTCATGGCATCGCCGGGATCGTGAAGTTCGAACGTCTCCCGGGTGCAGTCTGGGCATGAGGCAATGCCGTCCTTGCCAATGACCAGCTTGGATCGGTCCGGTCCCATCGTGGGGCGACCGATCACTTTCGCCGCCGTCGCGCGGTGCTGGTGCCGACTTCGAGTGCCAGGGCCACTTCCGACTGGATCAGCGCCGGCAGAATACGTGCGATCTCGGCGCGCAGCGTCTGGCGCACCTGCCCGGCCAGATCAACTCCCGCCAGCGGGCCACTCTGCACGACAGGGTAAGTTACTCCGCGTTTCTTGTTCGCCTTCCGCCACGAGTAGTACGTGACGGGCTTCACGCCGAAGCGCTTCTGGACCTGCAGCGCGGTCAGCCCTTCGCGATCCGCCACGGCGAGGATATTCGCTCGATCGGCCTTGGAGGTCTGCTTCCGCGCGACGTGTGCTTTGGGGGCCGCACTGGCTGGGGTCTTTCGTCCCGGCTTGGCCGCAGTCGCCGCTGCGGACTTGCTCACGGCCGGCTTCTTCGCCTTCGCCCGCTTGCTCGAGGCACGCGTGGGCTTCTTCGTCTTCGCCACTGCTTCCTCCTTGGGCTTCGTCTCCGGTGTTGGCTCGCTCTCGTTGCTCATTGGGGATCCCTCCGAGGGATGAGTTGCTGTGCTGACGGCGGACAGTAGTACCGGCGCTTGGCCCTGGACAAGG
>JADLGX010000533.1 GCA_020849095.1 Candidatus Eiseniibacteriota bacterium | reverse complement strand
TCGTTCGTGCGCCCCTTGAAGTCGCGGTCCACGTGGCGCGCCAGGCCGAGCAGGCGCGACGTGGGGCCGCGCTCGAACGACTGGCTCACCAGGTACAGCAGGCTCTTGTGATAGACGTGCGCGCAGTGATCCGAGCGTTCGTCGCCGTCGGGCATGGTGTGCAGCGAAAAACGCTTCACGAGCCCGTCATGCGCCATGATCGTGTCCGCGAACGTGGCGCAACTGACAGCCGGCGCCAGGAACGACACCGACCGCACGGTTTCGTTGCGCCGCACGAACCAGTCGAACAACCGGCAGTGGAAGATGCTGCCCGCGCTGTGCCCGACCATGTTCCAGTGCACGGTCACGCCGGCGGCTGCGCAGCGGTCGCGGATGCGGTCGAGCAGCTGGAACGCCAGCCCGTCCCCTGCGCCGCCCGCGGCGAGCCACTCTTCCGTGCGGCCGGGGCCGTGGCAGCATTCCACGGCGAAGTTCTTCATGGCGTCCCAGATGGGGCGGCCCGCCGGGCGCAGCAGCAGCTCGAGCGTCTCGTCGGCCGCGTCGGCGATCTTGTCCGCGATCCCCGTCATCACCTTGCGCCAGCCCGCGACCGGAGTGACGTCGGCCTGCTGGCCCGGCAGCAGGCGCTGCACGGTTTCGAGCAGTCCGGTGTGCCAGATGAAGTGCAGCGGGTAGACGCCGTTCGGCACGTGCTCGCGGATGCTCTCCAGCGTGCGCGCGGCGGCGCCGCTCTCTCCCACCAGCCCGCCGTGCGCGAAGAGCATCACGCGCGCGACCTTGCGCCCGCCCTCGGGGCGCGCGAACGCCGCGATGCGCCGGGCGATGTCGTCCAGGTCTTCCGGGGCCGAGCGGAACGGCGCGTGCGTGTCGAACGTACCGTCCTGGATCGCCAGGTAGTGCCCGCGGATCTGCTCTTCGTCGGTGAACGCCCCGCCCGCCGCGCGCGCCATGCCCCCGCCGGCCGCTCCGGCGCCCGCCACGTGCCCCACGCCCAGCTGGCACACCCACGCATCCTGGCGGTTGGCGAGCCAGTCCTCGTAGGTGAGCAGCGCGCAGCCGCGCGTGCCCCACGACCGGCCCCACGAGTTCTGCACGTAGAAGCCGTCCGCGTCGTAGCCCACGATGGCGAACGCATGCCCGCCGAGCGCCTCGGCGCCGCTCTTCCACGCGATGCGCGCCACCTCGCCTCGGCGCGCACCCTTGCGCACGCGCGGCTCGTCCCAGCCGGAGTGCACCTGCGCGCTCGCCAGCACCACGCCCACCTCGGAGATCGCCGCCTGCATGTCGTTGATCGCGCCGGTCGAGACCCGGAAGTAGGCGCCGAGAGGCCGCGACAGCGCCCGCTCTCGCGCGCGGTCGGGAATGCGCTCGATCCGCTCCCCGCTCACGTAGGGCAGGTCGCGCCACGCGCACACACCGTGCTTCCAGAAGCCCTTCATGGCGCCGCGAATGCTGGAGCCCTCGTACTCGTCGCCCTTCCACTCGTCGTAGCGCCGCGCGTTCTCGTACAGGAAGCGCGGCGAGGCGTCGAAGCCCCTGCGGCGCGCGGCCATCAGGTGGTTGACCACGCCGGCCATCGCGAACCCCGTGCAGGCGCCTTCGTCACCCTGGTCGCGCACCAGCGCCGGACGAGCGTGGAACACGCGCTCGGGCAGCGCGGCCAGCGTGGGCACGTACTCGCGGTCGCGAAGATCGAGCGGGTCGGCGGGCACGTTGAGCACGCGGCGGGCCGCCGCGAGCTTAACGGTCGGCGCGCCCTGCCAGCGGGAGGGCGGAGCTGACGCCGCGGCACGGCGGGTGCGGCGGGCGCGGGCCGGAGGGGCGGGACGAACGGCGGTGGCGCGCGGGCTGCGAGACGGGCGGGACACGGGGACCTCCTCGGAGCGGGACGGTGCGAGTCGCGGACGGCGGCAGCCTACCCGCGCCCCGGTCCGGGCCACGAGAGGAATCGCACGTGCCCTCTTGCTCCGCGCGCGAGGCGCGTGCTACACGGGATTGTCCGTTCGCAGCGCACCCACCCGGAGGGCAGCATGTCCGAGTCGCCGGCGACCCGCCGCAATCCGTGGCTGTGGATCCCCTCGCTGTACCTGGCCGAGGGACTGCCTTACGTGGTGGTGATGACCGTGTCGGTCATCATGTACAAGGGCTTCGGGCTCTCGAACACCGACATCGCGCTGTACACGAGCTGGCTGTACCTGCCGTGGGTGATCAAGCCGCTGTGGTCGCCGTTCGTCGAGATCATCGGCACGCGCCGGCGCTGGATCTGGATCATGCAGCTGCTCATCGGCGCCGGACTGGCCGCCGTGGCGCTGGCGATTCCCGGCCCGCACTTCTTCCAGTGGACGCTCGTCTTCTTCTGGCTGCTGGCGTTCAACTCGGCCACGCACGACATCGCCGCCGACGGCTTCTACCTGCTGGGCACCACCGAACGCCAGGCCGCCATGTTCGTGGGCGTGCGCAGCATGTTCTACCGCGTCGCCACCATCTTTGGGCAGGGGCTGCTCGTGATGGTCGCCGGCGAGCTGGCCACGCGCACCGGGGACCCGCGCGCGGCGTGGTCCGTCACCATGGGCGTGCTCGCGGTGCTGTTCGTGCTGTTCGGCACGTGGCACCGCTTCGCGCTGCCGCGCCCCGAGGTGGACAAGCCCGGCGAGGTGCGCAAGATCCCGCAGTTCCTGCGCGAGTTCTTCGCCACGTTCGTCGAGTTCTTCGCCAAGCCGCGCATCCTGGTGCTGTTGTCGTTCCTGCTGCTCTACCGGCTGGGCGAGGCGCAGCTGGTCAAGATGGTCTCGCCGTTCCTGCTGGATGCGCGCACCGACGGCGGGCTGGGGCTGAGCACCACGCAGGTCGGCTTCGTGTACGGCACCGTGGGGATCATCGCGCTCACGATGGGCGGCATCACCGGCGGGTTCGTGGTGGCGCGCGACGGCCTGAAGCGCTGGCTGTGGCCCATGCTGTTCGCGATCCACCTGCCCGACGCCATCTTCATCTACCTGGCCTACGCCCAGCCCACCCACGTCGCGATCATCCAGCTGGGCGTGGCGATCGAGCAGTTCGGCTACGGGTTCGTGTTCACCGCCTACATCATTTACATGATGCTCATCGCCAAGGGCGAACGGCAGACCGCGCACTACGCCATCTGCACGGGATTC
>JADLGX010000532.1 GCA_020849095.1 Candidatus Eiseniibacteriota bacterium | reverse complement strand
CGCGAGCTGGTCGAGGTGCTCATGGCGCTCGTGATCCTGTTCGCCATCTGCGCCCGGCCGCTGCTCGAGCGCGCCGCCAGAAGGTGGGCGTGATGGACCTGCTCCTGTTCGCCGCCGCCGCGGTGCGAATCAGCGTTCCCTACGCGCTCGCCGCCATGGGAGCGGCGCTGTCCGAGCGCGGCGGCGTCGTGTGCATCGCGCTCGAGGGCATCATGCTCAACGGCGCGCTGGCCTACACGCTGGGCGCGCACTTCTCGCAGGACCCGTGGGTGGGCGTGCTCTGCGCGCTGCTCGCGGGACTCGCGACCGGCTGGCTGCACGCCGAGGCCACGGTGCGGTTCCGCGCCGACCAGATCACCACGGGGCTCGGCATCAACCTGCTCGCGGCCGGGCTCACGCGCTTCGTGCTCGTGCGCGTGTTCCATTCCTCGAGCAACTCCGACCGCGTGCCCGGCCTGCCCGAGTGGGCGATCCCGGGCGTCAACGACCTGCCGGGCGTGGGCGCGCTGCTGTCCTCGCCGCTCGTGCTGATCACGCTGGCGCTGGTGCCGCTCGTGCACGCGCTGCTGTTTCGCACGGTGTTCGGGCTGCGCCTGCGCTCGATCGGCGAGCGCCCCGAGGCGGCCGCCACGCTGGGGCTGTCGGTGGCGCGTCACCGGTTCGCCGGCGTGCTCCTGTGCGGCATGCTGGCCGGGCTGGCCGGCGCCTACCTGGCCAGCGAGCAGCACTCGTTCACCGACGGCATGACCGGCGGGCGCGGCTACATCGCGCTGGCCGCGATGATCGTGGGCAAGTGGAGCCCGGTCGGAGCGGCGGCGGCCTGCCTGCTGTTCGGCGCGGCCGAGGCGCTGCAGATCACGCTGCAGGGCTCGGCGTTCCCGAGCGAACTGCTGCAGGCGCTGCCCTACGTCATCACCATGCTGGCGCTGGCGGGGTTTATCGGACGGGCCGTGGCCCCGCGCGCGGTGGGCACCCCGTACGATCCCGAGGAACGCTGAAACGCTTGACGAGGGCTTGAAGTATGGCGGGGCGGGCCTGCCACACGAGAAAGATTCCTCGCTCGGGACTCCGGGGCAGCGTTGTATAGTCCGCACAACTTTCCGGCGCCGCAGCTGGCGCCAGCCCGTACCGGGGACCTCAGCGAGGGGAAGCTCGTGCACCTCATCCGACGTGTCGCCGTGATCGCATGCCTGGCCGCGCTGTGCGCCGCGCCGGCCATGGCGCGCCGGCTCGGTACTCCGCCCCCGCCTCCGGACGAATCCCTTTCGCAGCCCCACGCACCGGTTGCCGAAGTCGTCACGCCCGCGGTGAATCATCCGGGCAACCCCGGCTCCGACGAAACGCCCCTCTGCATGCCCGCGCCGATGCGCACCGCGTCGTCGGGCCGCGCCGACCTGAGCCGTCCCACCGCGCCCGAAATGCCGCGACTGCCCGCCGTTCCTGCCAATGACGGCGAGCGGCGCGAAAAGGCCAAGGCGAGCGGGCCCACGATCGGGCCGCGCGTGGTGCGTGCCCCGGTCGCGCGCGCGCGCGTGAACACTCACTCGCGCCCGGTGCCCGCCACGCCCGGCATGGGAACGCTGCTGCGCATGGGCATGACGGTCGGCCGCGAGATCTCGTTCCTCGAAGAGTCCCCGCTCACCCGTCCGTCGCGCACGCAAGGCGGCCGCGCTCCTCCAGCGCCCATCCCCACTTCGAACTCCGCGCTGGCCTCCCCGGCCGCGCCGCAACACCTCGCGGAACTCAGCCCTCCTCGTTCCGCCGCCCCTCTCCCGCAGACCTCCCCGGACTTCCGCGCGCGCACGCTCTGCGCCGGAGGATGTCCCGCGCCCGATCGCGGCCGCACCGGAGGAACGCCGGAGCAAGAGTTGGAGGACCGGGGCTGATTCGGCCGGTGCGTGGGGCTCCGCCAATCGGTTCCCGGTTCCTCCATTCTTCCTGCAGACGCCCGGGCTTCAGCGCCTCGCCTGCTCCGCTGCCAGCGAATCGCGCGCGAGGCGCTCGCGCTCCTCGAGCCCGCTGAGCCACGGGATCGCGCGCCGCGCCGCGGCCAGGTGCACGAGCGCGGCGTTCCAGTTGCCGGCGCTCAGCTCGAGATTGGCCATCAGCGAGTGCGTATGGGCGTCGTACGGCGAGGCGGCCAGCGCGCGCTCGAACTCGGCGCGGATCTCCGCGCGCGCCACCGTGTCCGAAAAAGCAGCCCTGCCCACTTCGGCCAGCCGCAGCGTCCCCGCCGGCAGCCAGCGGTAGCGCTCGCGCTCGGCGAGCGGCGCCATGGAGCCGTCACGGCGCAGCCACAGCGCGGCTGCGTCGTCGCTCAGCACCAGCGCCCACGTGGTCGTGTCGGCGTCCAGGAAGTCGGGCAGGCGCGGGATCGTGTCCTTCTTGCGCGGCCAGATCACCCAGTCGAACCGGCGCTCGTTGTCGAGCGTGCGCCATGCCACCGAATCCTGGGGCACGTAGGCGACGGTGTAGCGGTCCTGCCGGGTGCCGCTCTGGTGAATGTCCATGAACGGCAGGCGGCCGCGATCGGGCCAGAAGCGCCACAGCAGGTAGCCGCCCTGGTCGAACGCGTTGAATCCCCTGCCGCGCACGCCGTGCTGCTCGATCCAGTCGCAGGCGCGCACCGGATAGAACTCCCAGCGGATGCCGTACCCGGGCTTGAGCGCCTCGTCGGTCAGCGACTGCAGGGGCAGCAGCACCATGAGCAGCGCGGCGCCCGCGGCGCGCAGCCACGGCGACCCGAACACGCGGTCCACGCCGCGCTCCATCGCCTCGTCGGCGTCGCGCGCGAACAGCGGCGCCGCCATCACCGCGAGGTAGCCCAGGAATCGCTGGGTGAAGAGGGCCTGCGGCACGAACACCAGCAGCACCGCCAGCTGCGCCCAGTCCACGCCGTGGCGGCGCCAGCGGACCAACGCGAGCACGCCGAGCAGCGCCAGCCACAGAGGCAGGTACGAAACGGCGTACACCGACCATTCGATGCCCTGCATTTCGCCGATCGTCTGGTAGATGGGTTCGTGCCTCCAGACGAGGAAGTACTCGAACGGCTGCCACAGCAGCTTCCAGCCGAAAGGATTCACGAACGACACGGCCACGCAGGCGGCCAGCGCCAGCCACAGCGCGGCGGGACGCTGCGGCGGGGCGCCCGCGCGGCGCGCGGCCAGGTGCGCGGCGACGGCGTGGATGCCGGTCAGCGTGAGCCCGAGGTAGTACGAGATGTGCGCGTTCGCCCACAGCCATGCGATCGGCACCAGCCACCACGCGATGTCGCGCGCGCCCGGCGCCACGCCGCGCGCGCGCCGGCGCTCCAGCACCCACAGCTGCGCGGCCAGCAGGATCGCCACCAGCGTTTCGGGGCGCGCCTGCGAACGGTAGCGGTAGAACAGCGCGCACCAGACGATCGCCACCAGCGCCCACGGCCCGCGCGCGCCCGCCTCGCGTGCGGCCGCCCACACGAACGCGAACGTGGCCAGCGTGGTGAGCCAGCGCCACGCGAAGAGCCCGTGCACTTCGCCTACGGCCCAGAACGGCCACAGCAGGGCGCGGAACAGCCACGAGGGTGGCACGTCGGGCTGGCCGTACGTGGGCCACACCCACACCTGGGTGTCGGGCACCGCGCGCGACTCCCAGATCGTGCGCCCCACGCGCAGGTGCTGCCAGATGTCGTGGTCGTAGATGCGAAATGTGGTGATCAGCACCAGCACGCCGGCCGCCACCAGAGCGAGCAGCGCCCACGCCGCGGCCGGCAGCGGCGGCAGCGCGAGCGGAGCCTGCGGCGCCGTGGTCCCGCGCGCGCGGGGCTTCTTGTCGGTCACGGCAGGATGTCGACGCGATGGATGGTGCCGCCCTGCGTCATGCGCGCCGCCACCGCCTGCCCGCGCGTGACGCGCGCGAAGATGGTGTAGCGCCCGTCCAGGTGCGGCTGCGGCGACAGCGTGATGAACCACTGGCTGCCGCCGGTGTCCTTGCCGCTCAGCGCCATGCCCACCATGCCGGTCTCGTAGCGGCGCTGGTTGTACTCGCAGCGAATGGTCCAGCCCGGGCCGCCCGAGCCCGTGCCGCTGGGATCGCCGTCCTGGATGACGAAGTCGGGCACCACGCGGTGCACGCGCAGCCCGTCGAAGTAGCCCTTGCGGGCCAGCTTCACGAAGTTGCGCACGGTCTGCGGCGCGTCGGCGCTGAGCAGCTCCCACTCGATGACGCCTTCGCTGGTGCGCAGCACGGCGCGGCGCTCGCGCGGCAGGCTCTCGAAGTCCGGCGCGTACGTGGCGGCCGCGGGCGCGGGCGCGGCGTGCGCCCGCGCGACGCTGTCCGCGTACGGCGCGCCGGCCAGCGCGGTGAGCGCGCCCTGAATGGCCTGGCGCGCGTCGGGGTCGGCATCGGCGCCGCGCGCGGCGAACGACCGCGTGAGCAGCGCCACGGAGGCGGTGTCGCCCCAGTCGCCCAGCGCGCCCGCGCAGGCGGCCGCGAACAGAGTGTTGGCGTCGCCCACTCCCGCGCGCAGCAGCGGCAGCAGGGGCTTGAGCGCGGCCGGATGGTCGCGGCCGTAGAGCGAGCCGGCGATGTCGGCGGCGGTCATGCGCTCGATCAGCTTGCGGTCCGCGCCCAGCGCGGCGCCCAGCGCCAGCGGCGCCAGTTCGGCGGCGCGCGGGGAACGCAGTCCGTCGAGCGCTCCGGCGCGCGCGTACTCCGACGCCACGTCATTCGCCACCGCGCTCCACGCGGCGCGCTCGGCCGCGCCGAAGCGCACCAGCAGCGCGCGCGCCGCGGACCCGCGCGTGGCGGCGTCGGCGTGCGACGTGGCGGCGCGCAGCGCGGCCGTCGCCTCGCGCGCGTCGCCGGCCGGCGCCGGCCCCCACGCGAACGCGTCTCCCAGCGCGGTGGCGGCGGTCACGGTCACGTACGGGTCGGCGTGCGCGAGCAGACGCGCGATCACCTTCAGCTGGCCCGCGGCCGTGCTGTCGGCGACCTGCTGCAGGGCGCGGACGGCGTTGACCACCACCGCGCCGGAGTCGTCCGCGCATGCGAGCAGCAGGGCCGACGTGGCCTGCGCCGACTTCTGCCGGCCCAGCGTGCGGGCGGCGTGCGCGCGCACCAGGGCGTCGCGGTCGCGCAGCAGCGGCGTCACCGCGGGCACGATCGTGGCGGGCTGCACCACTTTTTCGAGCGCGTACACCATGCGCCAGCGCGCCGACACCCCGTGCTCGGGCAGCGCGGCGATCAGCGCGGGGACGGCCGTCGAGTCGGCCAGGCGCCAGAACGCCACCGCCGTGGTGGCGCGCAGGTGCGGCGACGGCGAGGCGAGCAGCGGCACCAGCCGCGGCGTTGCGGCCTTGTCGCCCAGCTTGCCCAGCGCCTCGACCGCCAGCACCACCACCTCGGGGTCGCGGTCGGCCAGCATGGCTTCGATGGCGGCGCGCGCCGAGCGATGGCCGATCTGCCCGAGCGCAAAGACCGCTTCGCGGCGCACGGCGATCGCGCCGTCCTTCAGCAGCGGCAGCAGCGCGCTCACACTGGTCGTGTCCTGCAGCCGGCCCACGGCGAGCGCGGCACGGGCGCGCACGGCGCTCGCGGGATCCGCCAGATGGCCGCGCAGTTCGCCGTCCGACCAGCGGCGCTGGTCCTCGGCGATGGCGATGGAGCGCAGCGGCGAAACGGTCGCGGCGGCGGCCGGGAACACCGGCAGCGCCGCCACGAGAGCGAACAGGAACACCCGCGGGGCCAGCTTCACAGCACCTCCGTTGCGTTGGAGCGAGCGCCGTGTCGCGGGCCGCCTGCGGCCCTTCTACGGCGTGACTTCGTAGTCCACGTGGCGCGGCCGGCGCAGCTTGACGAGCCGTCCCAGCTGCTGGACGTGGCCGCCGTTGTCGCCCTGCGCGCTCACTCGATAGAAGTACACCCCATTGGCGATGGCGTCACCTTCGGCGTCGTTGCCGGTCCAGGGAACCTGGTGATACCCGGGCGCCACCGAGCGCATGGTCTCGGACCAGATCACCCGGCCGCTGATCGTCATCACCGAGATCTTGAGGTCGGCCCGCGAGGAGCCCAGCAGCCGGAACGAGAAGTTGGTGCCGTCGTTGTCGAACGGGTTCGGGAACGCCAGCAGGTCGGCCAGCAGGAACTCGCCGGTCCCCGTGGACACGCGGAACCGCCGGCTCACCGCGGGCGCCCCGGTCAGCTGGACGTCCACCGCGTACGCGTCTTCGGGGTAGTCGGCATGCACCCAGGCGAGCACCCACTCGCGCCCGCTCGTGTCCCCGGGCGCCGCCGTGGCGGTGAACGCCTGCGCCGCGCCGTTGATGTGCAGCGTCACGTCGGTCAGCGGATCGAACGGACGGGGCGACTGCACGAGCAGCGACAGGTTGGCGATCGGCGAAACGTCGTCGCCGTCCTGGATGGGCACGCCGTCCACGCGCAGGGTCACGTCGTACGAGAACACCATGCGGAAGTCGGTCACCAGCCCGACAGCGTCGCGGGCGCGCAGCGTGTAGGTCTCGGAGTAGGGCTGCGCGTGCGCGCCGTACGTGAGCCGGTAGCGCTTGCCGCCCCAGACGCCGCCCGAGACGGTGTCGGGGAACGCCGGAGTGAGCGTGTACGCGCTCGGCGGAATCACCGTCTGCGCGCCACCCGCCAGCAAGTGCAGGCTGAGCGAATCGAGCCGGATGGCCGACACCACGTCGGCCACGAACGCGAGCGAGTCCCCGTCCGTGTGCAGGCGCAGCACCTGCTGGTCGGTGACCGGCACGTCGTTCACGGTGACCACGGTCTGCGGCCGCCCGATGCTCATGCGCGTGGCGGGATCGCCGAGCAGCGTGTAGCTGAGCGCGATGCCGCGCTCGTACGAGTAGCTGGCCACCGTGGGAATGAAGCGCAGGAACGTGGCCTGCACCGCCTCGCCCAGCACCAGCCGCGCGCCGCGCTCCGAAAGGATGTTGTCGTGCGGCGCCTTGCTGAACATGGAGCGCGCCAGCTCGACGTTCACGTGGCTCGAGTCGTCGCGCGGCACCACCTCGTAGCTGACCGACGCCCACGAGCCGATCGCGCCGCCGCCCGGCAGCGTGACCATTTCCTCGCCCAGCGCCGGGCCCTGCGCGCCGAACTGCTTTTCGGGGCGCGCGAACATGTTCGCGTGGCAGGAGAACGCCGTGAACAGGAACGGCTTGCCCACGTTGGTGAAGCGGCTCTTGTCGTCGAGCCCCGTGTCGTTCACGTACAGGTCCTCGTGCGACAGCACGAACTCGCTGGCATGTCCCTGGTAGTTCCACCACGAGACGCCGGCGTTGAGCCGGGAGAACAGGATGGGCGTGACCACGGCGTGCGTGCGCGTGCGCGTGGCCGCGCGGTCGGGCCGGCAGGTGTCGCCGGGCGTGGGAACGCTCCACGGCTCGTCGGCGAGGTAGCTGCGCAGGTGGAACATCTCGACGTCGGTCTGCGACAGCCCCGCGTCGCGCCGGATGATGGACCCGCACTTCTCGTTGAGCTCGACGAAGTGCTGCTCCTGCCAGCGGAAGCAGTAGCCGCTGTTGAGCCCGCCGCCGCCGAAGAAGCTTTCGCCCGAGAAGGCGTCGTCGCTCGACAACAGCATGCGCCGGCGCCATGCGGGGTCGCCCTGCGTGAAGTTCTCGTACTGGACCAGCTTGTCCACCACCGCGGTGGCCTCGCCCAGCGTGTTGACCGGAATGCGCCCCACCATCATCTCGGGGATCACGTCGCCGAACGAATAGATGGGATCGCTGTTGCCGGTCAGGAAGCCGTAGCGGTTGTCGCTCGGGATCAGCTCCCACTCCGACACCGGCACGGGACCGGCCGTCGGCAGCGTGGGCACCCAGTCGCGGCCCGACGAGCGCCGGTAGTTCATGGGGTCCATGTTGCCGTCGCCGAAGAGCATCACGAAGCGCGCCTGCCAGTTCTCGTAGGCGTACTTCACGAAGCGCTGGATCGAGGCGGCCGAATGACGCCCGCCGTTGAACTCGTCGTTCACCGACTCGAGCGGCGCGACCACCACGCGCAGGCCCGAGGAGGTGCGCAGGTCCACCAGCGGCTGCATCGCGGGCAGGAACGCCTCGGGCACGATCAGCAGGTAGTCGCCGGCGGTGTTGGCGTAAAGGTCGCGGCGCGTGACGGCCGAAAAGTTCGCGGACGGCGGCACCTTGGGGCCGTACGCGGGATCCACCGGGTCCTGCGCGAACGCGGCCACGTACGACTTGCGCTGGGCGGCGGCCACCGAGTCCTGGAAGTCGAACGCCATGTACGAGCCCGACAGCCCCACGTGCGCGGGGTCGAGCACGATGCGCTGCGGCAGGTCGGGGTTGGTGACGTCGTAAAGCCGGATCGAGTCGCCGAAGAAGCCCGTCGCGTGAATCTGGAACTCGCCGCTCGCGTCGCCGTTGTTGAACGCCAGGTAGTCGCGGATGGCGTTGAAGCGCCGGTAGTAGGTGACGTCGAACCAGTTGAGCCCGGCGCGGCAGAGGTTGTTGTTCACCGGATCGGGCGCGCCGGCCAGCGACTTGCCCCACTCGCGGAACGAGTTCAGCCCGCTCGTGAACGCCGAGCCGCGGATGTTGCGCGACACGGTCGTGGCGGTCTTGTTGGTCCAGTACACCGAGTCCGCGATGGACGTGACCTGGTTGAGCCCGTTCTTGACCGCCGCCCACATGAAGTGGCCGCCGGAGTTGAGCCCGATCCAGTTGATGGCCACGTTCACGGTGCGGCTGGTGTCAATGTCCGTGATCGGGAACCGCAGCGTGTCGGGCCGCGAGTAGTACAGGTGGTTCTCGTTCCACTGGTACGGATCGAGCGTCGTGTCGGACGGCTGCTGCACGAACGTGATGAACGCGGAGAAGTTCTTCTCGAAGTGTTCGCGGTACGGGTAGCTGGGAACGGTCGCGCCGATCGTGGCGCCCCGCCAGCCGCTGCGCTGGCTCATGCGCAGCCCGCCCGCCGGTTCGCGCGTGACGAAGATGGCCTCGGCGTCGCCCCAGTAGCGCTGGTACTGGCTGGCGTTGGAGCGCTGCGCCCACGTGCGCACGTACACCCACACGCGGTCGCCGGCGTCGAACGTGCCGTTGCCGTTGAAGTCCTCGACCTCGGAGGGAATGTCGATCGTCATGTACGGCACCTGCTGGTTCTCGACGTACTCGTGGCGGTGCACGGCCACCTGCGAGACGGGCGTGCCGGCGGGGTAGCCCTTGGCGGCCAGCTCGGAGTAGGGCAGCGCGTACAGCGCGGTGCTGTCGATCTTGACCCGCACCTCGGGCTCGGTCTCGCCCGCGGGCGCCGCTCCCGTGGCGGCGAGCCCGTCCATGATCCGCTGCGCGCCGCGCGGCACGGTGCGCCACGCGCGCGCCTGGTCAAAGTTGAGCACGCCCACGGCGAGCACGTCGTCGAAGTGGCGGTCTTCGGTGCGGGCCGCGTTCGCCGGCAGCGCGCTCGCGCCGGCCGGGCGGTTGAAGTCCACGCGCACCACGTACGAGGGCGTCACCGTGAGCGACGCGGCGCTCTCGTCGTAGCGGAACGGCCGCGCCTCGAGCGACACCAGGCGCCGGCCGCGGAAGGGCGTCGAGCCCCCGAGCAGCACCGGGGCG
>JADLGX010000531.1 GCA_020849095.1 Candidatus Eiseniibacteriota bacterium | reverse complement strand
CGCCCGCGTCTCGCGGGACGGCCGCCGGTCGTGCATTCACGCGAAAGGAACTCCCCTTGAATCCGTTCCCCCTCGGAGCCCGAGCCGGGCTCCTGGCCGGCGCCTGCCTGCTGGGCGCCTGCCTGCTCGCCGGTCCGTCCGCCGCGGATACGGTGGCGCCACCCGACACGGCCGTCATCGAGATCGAAGGCGCGAGCGTCATGGGCGCCCGTCCGGGCGCGACGCGCGGCGGCAGCAGCGTGGTCCGCGCGGCGATCGACTCGCTGCCCATTCCCGCGGCCGCGACGCTGCGCGACGTGCTCGAAAAGCTCCCCACCGTCCACGTGCGCACGAACAGCCGCGGCGAGGCCGAGATCTCGCTGCGCGGGTCGGAATCGCGCCAGGTGTCGGTTCTCTACGACGGCCTGCCGCTCACGCTCAGCTGGGACGGCCGCACCGACGTGTCGGTGATCCCGGTCGGCGCGATGCAGCAGGTTTCGCTCGTGCCCGGACTCGCGTCACTGCTCAGCGGCCCCAACGTGCTCGGCGGGGTGATCGACTTCCAGAGCGGCGTGGCCGCGCGCCACGCCACACATCCTCGCGCGCAGGTCAGCGCGGGCGTGAACGAGACGGGCGGCTTCGGGACCTCGGCCGCGATCACCGTGCCACGCGCGGTACGGGGCGGAGTGCTCACCATTCGCGCCGGACTCGGGCACCGCGACTCGCCCGGCGCGCCGCTGGCGTCGGGCGTGAGCCAGCCCATCGCGGGCGAAGACCTGCGCATCAACACGGACGCCGTGTCCACGGACGCGTTCGCGTCCCTGCGGTACGACCACGAGGGGCGCAGCTGGGTCTCGCTCTCTTCGTCGGCGTTCCGCGAAGAGCGCGGCATCGCGGCGGAGCTCGAATCGTCCGCCCCGCGCTACTGGCGCTACCCGAACATCGAACGCTCGCTCACCGTGCTGTCCACGGGCACCGGGGCGCAGGTGGCGCCCTGGGGCGGAGTGCTGAACGTGCAGGCCAGCTTCGGCGCGGACCTGGGCCGCACCGAGATCGACGCGTTCGACTCGATCCGGTACACCGGGCTCGTCAGCGAAGAGGACGGTGAGCAGAGCACGCTCACCATGCGCGTGTCGGGCAAGCAGACGCTCGGGCGCAACGCCGACCTGCGGCTGGCGGTCACCAGCGGCCAGCTCACCTACGACGAAACGCTGCGCCCCGGCTCGACCAACCGCTACCGGCACCGGATGTGGAGCGCCGGTGGAGAGACGGTGGTGCGCCGCCCGCTCAGCGGGGGCGGCGTGCTGAGCGAGATCGATTTCGGGGCGGGTCTGGCGTACGACCGTTCGACGAATCCGCTCGCGGGCGACAAGCCCGGCATCGAACCGCTCGACGAGCTGGGCGGCCGTGCAGGCGTGAGCGCGCTGTTCGCCGGCGGCAAGGTGACCACGCACGCGAACCTGAACCGCCGGGCGCGCTTTCCCTCGCTGCGCGAGCTCTACTCCGGAGCGCTCAATCGCTTCACGCCCAATCCGGACCTGAAGCCGGAAAAGCTGCTCGCGAGTGAACTCGGCGTGACGTTCCGGGATTCGAAGGGTTCGCTCCAGCTGGTGGGATTCTCGCAGCGGCTCGATGACGCCGTCGTGCGGATCCGGGTGAGCGGGCGGTTCCAGCGCGTCAACCAGGAGGGGCTGCGCAGCCGCGGCGTCGAGATAGTCGCCTCCCGCCGCTTCGGCGCCCTGGCGATGAGCGGCAACTTCACCGCCCAGTCGTCGGACCTGCTCGAGCCGAGCGCCGCGCTCGGTCACCCGGAGAATCTTCCGGAGATCATGGGCGGGCTTCGCGCCGAACTGAACCTGCCGCGCGGTTTCGTGGCCGGCGCCTCCGCTCGCTACACCGGGGAACAGTTCGCGCTGCACCCGGACACGGGAGAGCTGCTCTCGCTGTCGGCCGGAACCGCATTCGACATGGATCTGGAGCGGAGCTGGCGGATCGGTTCGGATGAGCACTGGGTGTCCACGCTTCGCGCGGTGCTCTCCGCCGACAATCTCGCCGACGAAGCGCTTCTCGATGCGTACGGCCTGCCCGGACCGGGACGATTGGTCCGCTTCGAGCTGCGGCTTCAGTAGTCGCGACTCGGGGAATCGAAAAGGGCGCCCGGCTCTGGCTCTCGCCAGGCCGGGCGCCCTTCGTCCTGCCTTCCTCGCTCCGCCGGTCGGCTGCGGTCGCCGCCCCTCGGATGATCGGCCCCCGATAGCGACCCTCTTCGGAGCCTTCGACCGCTCACCTCCCGGAACCGGAGCGAGGGAGACCTTGCGGCCTCGCTGGACACATACAGCAATGTGGCGGCCACCCGGGTTCCGCCCGCGCGCCGTGGCCAAACCGTTGCGGCCCAACAGGGCCGACTTCTTCTGCCGTCTCCTCGACGTCCACTGGCCGTCGCACGCGACCGCTTTTCGTCGGCCGCCCAAAGCTCGATCGAAAGGGCGCAACGCCCCGCCAAAACTTTCTCTTTGACTTGCTGCACGGGTGTGCACTACATTGCGCACGTGCCGGGTTCGAAGTTCGGACCGCTCTTTCCAGGACGGAGAGTTCCATGCTCAACGAGAGAGCTCGCGAGATCTACGCCTTCATCCAGAAGTTCCGTCGCGAGCACGGATCTGCGCCGACCATTCGCGAGATCGGAATCCAGTTCAGCATCGCGTCGACGAATGGCGTCCGTTACTACCTCAAGATGCTCGAGGACTCGGGCTACATCCGTCGCAACCGGAAGATCTCCCGCGGTATCGGATTCAACGCGGAGTCTCGCCCGAGCGGCATCCCCATTCTCGGACGCGTCGCCGCCGGCCAGCCGATCCTCGCCGAAGAGAACCAGGCGGGCACGCTCGACATGGCCGAGATGTTCGGTGAGACCGAAGGGCTCTTCGCCCTTCAGGTGCGCGGCGACAGCATGATCGACGCGGGCATTCTTCAGGGCGACTACGTCATCGTGCACAAGCAGGAAGACGCGCGCGCCGGCCAGATCGTCGTCGCCCTGCTCGAGGACGAGGCCACCGTGAAGTACTACCGCCCCAAGAAGACGCACATCGAGCTCGAGGCGGCGAACGTCCACTACGAGCCCATCGTCGTCGGTCGCGACGTCGAGTTCCGCATTCTCGGAACCGTTCGCGGCGTGCTGCGCACCACCTGATATTTCGTTTCGTTTTTCCAACGGGAGCTCACGCTCCCGTTTCTCAACCCCGCGTACTGCACATCCGTTCAACAGCCCCGCAGGAGGAAGTGTCGTGGATCTCGATCTGGCTCCTCAGGTGAAGCAGGTGCTCGAGACTCGTTGGGAACCGGTGTATCGCAGTCAGCTCCATTACCTGGTGACGTGGAACACGCGGGGGCGTCGTCCGGTTCTCAAGGAGCGTCATCTCGACTTCCTCAAGCAGCTCCTCCGCCAGACGTGCGAGGAGCGAGGCATCGAACTCGTCGAGCTCGTCGCGGGACAGGACCACATTCACGCGCTGTTCGGGCTGCGCCCGACCCAGAGCGTCGCGAGCGCGGTGCGCGAGCTCAAGGGGCGCAGCAGCATGGATCTCATGGCGCAGTTTCCCGAACTGCGCGTGTGGCTGCGCGGCAACCTGCTCTGGGACGAGCGCTACGCGGTGGAAACGGTGAGTCCGCTTCGGCTCGAAAAGACGCGCGAGCGGCTGAACCAGTCGCACCGTGCGCTGTTCGATCCGCTCTACCCCGAGGCATGGGCGGCCGCCAGCTGAAGCACCTCCTCCGCGCCGACCGCATCACCCGCATCCCGCTCGACAACTTCGGTGTGCGGTCGGCGCAGGAGGAACCTGCTCAGCCCTTCACGGGGTTCCCGTCGCCACCGGCGTGGGCATGGCCGGAGATGGCGTCACCATGCCGAGCCAGTGTCCGGACCGATTCTGCTTGGTCTTCAGGTACTCGGCGTTGTGCCGGTTGGGAGCGATCACGATGGGGGTGCGCCCGCCACGGTGATGCCCTGCTCACGCAGGCCGTTCACCTTGCGAGGGTTGTTCGTCATCAACTTGATGCTGCGTGCACCCAGGGCGCGGAGCATGTCCGCCGCCACGCGGTAGTCGCGTTCGTCATCGCCGAAACCCAGCAGGTGATTCGCCTCGACGGTGTCGTGCCCTTTGTCCTGCAGGGCGTACGCCCGGATCTTGTTGGTCAGCCCGATCCCGCGTCCTTCCTGTCGCATATAAAGGAGGACGCCCTCCTTCAGCGTGCCGAGGTGTTCGAGCGCGTGCTGGAGTTGGTCGCGGCAGTCGCAGCGCAGCGACCCGATGACGTCGCCGGTCAGGCATTCGGAGTGCACGCGCACCGGAACGCCGCGCGAACCGCGAACCGTCCCGCGGACGATGGCGATGTGTTCCTTGCCCTCGCCGTCGGCGGTGAAGGCAACGGCGCGAAAGTGGCCGAACCGCGTGGGAAGGTCGGCGATCGAGACGAGTTCCACCGCCGGTCGCGCGTGCCGGCCGCTGTTGGCGGGCATGGCGGAGCGGGCGTTGACGACGGACATGGTTTCCCCCTGCGAGCGAGTACGCCTACTGAGATGTGCTGGCGCGCAGGAAGGACTCGCGGGATTTTCTGCGGCCGCGCCGGGCCGTGGATTCAGCCGCGCTCGACCGAAGCTTCGATGGCTTCGGGCTTGTTGCGCGAGGCCAGCACGCCGGTGGCGAGCACGAGCGCCGCTCCGACCAGTTGCAGCGGCCCGAGATGCTCGTGCAGGAACACGGCGGCGAGCACCATGGCCACGAGAGGTTCCGTGGTGGCGATCACGCTGGCTTCCGCGGCCGGCAGCCGGCGCAGTCCCATGTAGAAAAGCGCGAACGGGACGAGCGTCGAGAACAGCCCGAGCAGCAGGAACATTCCCCAGAGCTGGGCGTCGTATCCCGATTTCAGGATGACCCAGGGCGGATTCACGAATGCCCAGAAGAGTCCCGCGATCGCGAAGGTGTAGAGCAGCACGGTTTCGGGCCGGTACCGGGCGAGCCCGCGCTTGGATGCCACGATGTAGAAGGCGAACACGAATGCCGACAGGAACGCGATTCCCCAGTCCAGCGGGCTGGCGTCCAGCGTTCCGGGATTCACGTTGCCCACCAGCAACCCCGTCCCGACCAGCGCGCAAAGGACGGCCGCGATCATCGTCCATCCCACCCGGCGGCCGCGCACGAGGTCGAATGCCACGATGAGCACGGGCGCCAGGTACTGGATCAGGATGGCGAGCCCGACTCCGAGCCGCGAGATCGTGTAGAAGTAGCTGCCCTGCACGGCGGCCACTCCGAGGAGCCCGAGGAGCAGGAAGTACGGGACGTCCCGGCGCTCGACACGGAGAGAGGCCCTCCGGAATGCCACGAGCAGCACGGCGAGGATCGTGGTGGCGATGGCGAGCCGCAGCTCCACGACGACGAGCGGATTCACCTGACGTTCGTGAAAGAGGAACCGCGCCAGTGTCGCCGTGCTCGCCCAGAAGACGGTCGCCGCGAAGACCAGCCATCGTCCGATCGCGGCCTGGCGTTGCGGCGTGCTCATGAGGGGATCCGGGACGGGAAGAGAGAAGGTGGCCCGCGCCGCAGGGGCGCGGGCCACTTTACTGCTCGGGTGCTCGGGCTCAGCGGGAGCCGAGCGTCAGCGAGTAGTTGGTGCCCGAGTTGCTGAAGGAGCCCACTCGAATGGTGTACGTGCCGGCGGGCAGCGAGGCGAGCGTGCAGGTTTCCGGATGGCTGGCCGTGTCCACGGTGCGCACGAAGATCCCCGCCGAGTTGCTGATGCTCAGCTCGAGGTCGTTCGCGCCGGTCCAGTCGAGCGTGACCAGGAGATTGGTCGTGCCCGAGAGGACGACGCGGTACAGGTCCACATCCGTCGCGCTCGCGGTGCGCCCGTTGACGGCGATGTCCGTGGCCGAGAGCGTGCCCACGACCTGACCGGTGAAGTCGTTGGGCTCCGCCTCGCTCACACCGCCGCCACCGCCCGGGCCCGTCACGCTGCTTCCACCGCCGCCACCACAACCCGCCAGGGCGAGCAGCATCCCGGTCACCACGCACGCACGTGCGATGCTCTTCATGTCGAACACTCCTTCCCGGCGGGTCATCGCGACACCACCAGGCGAATCGCGCGCGTGCCGCCCGCGGTCATGAGTCGCGCAAAGTAGAGCCCGCTCGGCAGCGCACGACCGCCGGCATCCGCTCCATCCCATTCGTTCGAATGCACGCCCGCGGCGGCCTCGCCGTCGAGCAGGGTGCGAACGCGCCGCCCGCCCACGTCGTACACCGCCAGATGCACACGCTGGCGCTGGGAGAGCGAGAAGCTCAACCGCATGCCGCTCTGCGACGGATTGGGGTAGGCCATCATCGCGAGCGACAGGTCCTCGACCTGGTCGCAGGGGACCGTCGT
>JADLGX010000530.1 GCA_020849095.1 Candidatus Eiseniibacteriota bacterium | reverse complement strand
GAGGCCGCCGACGCTCCGGCCGAGGCGCTGACCGCCATCTACAACCTGGCGTACCTCGACTTCCTCGAGCATCGCGACGAGGCCGCGCTCACCGGGCTGGCCGCGGTGCGCGAGGAGGCGACGTCGCGCGGAATCACGCACTTGGCCGCCCTGGCCCGGCTCGACCGCGCCGAGATCTTCCTGCGCATGGGAGCGCACGACGAATCGCTCGCCGAATCGCGCGAGGCCATTTCCGAGTGCTCGGCCATCGGGCTGCGCTACGAGGCCGCCAAGGCGGGGCTGTTCGGCGCGCTCGCGCAGTTCCGGCTGGGACAGACGGCCGCGGCGCGCAAGGGAGTCGAGCGCTCGCTGGCCGAGTTCGACGCCGAGGGCAACAAGGTGTGGACCGGCGAAGCGCTGCTGGGCCTGGCGACCATCTGGTGGAAGGAAGGCAACCCGCGCGCGGCCGCCGCATTGCTGTCGGCGGCGCGGCGGCGGTTCGAGGACGCCGGCGATCGCGAGCGCGTCGCCTGCGCCGCCACGCTGCAGGCCCGCGCGCTGCTCGCGTGCGGCAACGTGGCCGCGGCCCGGCGCGCCTTCGCGGCGGTGCAGCGCTCGCGGCGGATCACGCCGCGCCTCGCCCACCTGCGCCTGGCGGCCAGCGCCGCGCTCGCACGCGTGCAGGGCGACGTGCCGGCCGCGCGGCGCATGCTCGCGCGCGCGGCGGTGGCGGCCGAGCGGCTCGCGGCGCGCATCCTGGACGAACAGTGGCGCGCCACCTTCTGGGGTGAGTGGGGCTGGCCGCATCGCGAACTGGCCGCGCTCGAACTGTCCGAAGGGCGCTTCGCCGCGGCCTTCGAGGCGCTCGAAGCCGGCCGCGGCCGCGCGCTGGTGGGCCGCGCCTCGCAGCGCACGCCGCACGGCGGCGGGCTTCCCGAAAGCGTGCGCCGCTGGGCGGCCTCCACGCAGGCGCGCGAGCGTTCACGCCGCGCCGGCGACAGCATTTCGACTCCGCAGGCGATGGCCGACCTTTCGCACTCCACGCGCGTGCTCACCTCGCGCCCGCCGCGCGCGATCCGCGCCACCGAGATGCGCCGCAGCCTTCCGGCCGATGCCATGCTGCTCGACTACTTCGTGCACGACGGAGCCGTGGGCGCGCTGTCGGTGACGCGCGACGCGCTCAGCGGGCGCGGCGCGCTGGTCGCCGAATCGCAGCTCGCGCAGCGCATGCACGCCCTGCTGTTCTCGCTGCGCGGCGCCGCGTACCTGCCGGCCGCTGAGCGCCGCGTGGACGACACGCTTCGCTCGCAACTCTCCGAACTGTCCGCACTTGCGCTGTGGCCGCTGTGGCCCTCGCCGGCGCCCCGCGCGCTGGCCGTGGCCCCGGCGGGATTGCTCGCCCGATTGCCGTGGGCCTCGCTGCCGCTGCCCGACGGGCGCGCGCTGTGCGAGGAGACCGCGAGCGTGGTGGTGCCCGGGCTGCGCCTGGGACTCACCCGCACCGAGAGCACGCCCGATCCCTCCGCCCGCCCGCTGGTGGTGGCGGTGGATGCCGGCGATCTCGAAGCTGTCGAGCGTGAGACCGCCGCGGTGCTGGCGGCGTTCCCGCGCGCCAACGTGCTGGCCGGGTCCGAGGCCACCGCCGACCGCTTCCTTTCGCTGGCGAGCCGGGCGCCTTGGATCCACTTTGCCGGTCACGGCGGCTGGCGCGCCGACGCCCCGCTCGAGTCCGGGCTGCGCCTGCACGACCGCTGGCTGCTGGCCGGCGAACTGGCGGAACGCCCGCTGGCCGCCCGCTGGGTGACGCTTTCTGCCTGCCACACCGCCCGCGCGCTGGTGCGGCCGGGCGAGGAATGGTTCGGCCTGGCGCGCTCGTTCCTGCTGGCCGGGGCCGGGGCAGTCGTTGCGGCCCAATGGGATGTGGACGACGACGCCACCGCCGAGCTCATGACCAGCCTGTACGCCCGGCTGGCCGGGGGCACCCCGCTTGCGGAATCGCTCGCGCAATCCCAGGCGGACCGCTTCCGCTCGGGAGCGCATCCACTGGACTGGGCCGGGTTCGTGGCCCTTGGCGGACCAGCCCTTCTCGGGGCTGTATCAGGGAAGACCCGTCGCCCACTTCTTTAGTGGGAGCAACCATCCGGCCCCTCCGCTGTCGGCGTGAACGACGCTTTCGCGCCCCATCGGGATTCCCTCGCTGAAACCGGAAGCGCGACGCTCCATCTCGTCGCTCACCGGAGGTACGAACGAATGCCGCGATCGCCCTTCGAGCTGCCCATTCGCACACTTCTTGGCTTCGCCCTCGCGCTGTCCGCACTGGGGGCGTCTTCCTGTTCCCGGCAGCTGCCCACAGCCGTCGGCACCGACTCGCGCGCGACCCGGCTCTCCAGCCAGATCGTGCGCGACGACGACTACGCCAACCAGGTGGTGGTCGCGCTGGTCGCGGGCGCCGATCCCTCCGCCATCGCGGTGGAGTACGGCGCCACGCTGCTCGAGTTCGAGAGCGACGACCTGCTGGCGGTGTACCGGCCCGGCGCGGGCCAGACCCCGGCCGCACTGGCCGCGCTGCTGGCGCTGGACGCGCGCGTCACCACGTCCGAAGAGAACGGCTCGATCATTCCGGCCGAGACCCGGCAGAAGAGCTTCGCGTTCGACGACGGCGTCGGCACGCTGCAGACCACGGTCGCGCAGCCGGCCGCCGAGGCGATCGGGCTCGCCGACGCGCACCGCGTGAGCAT
>JADLGX010000529.1 GCA_020849095.1 Candidatus Eiseniibacteriota bacterium | reverse complement strand
GCCGCCATGGCGAGCAGCGCCGCGGCCAGCACCTTGACGATCGCGAACGCGCGCCCGCGGCCCTGGAACGCGAGCCAGCCCAGCAGCACGCCCGCGGGGGCGAGCGCCACCGGGTCGGTGAGGTAGGCGAGCGCGAGCAGCGCGCCGAGCAGCAGCCCGCGCGCCGAGCGCGCCTCGTCGTCGGCCGCCAGCGCCGTGGCGACCGCGCCCGTCAGCAGCGTGGAGTAGAGCAGCGTGGGGTAGAGCATGCCGGTGCTGAACACCAGCGTGGGCGCGAACGCGATCACGACGCCGGTGATCGTGGCGGCCGAACGCCCGCCGAGCCGTCCGGCGATGCGCATGGCGAGCAGGCTGAGCAGCGCGGCGAGCGCCAGCTGGATCATGCGGACGGCGAAGTAGTTGCCGCGGCCGCCCAGCAGGAAGCCCAGCGCCATCTCGGCCGGGAACAGCGGCGCGCGCGGCGTGGACTCGCCCGGCCCGGCGCCGTCCAACAGCCGGATCGCGGCGGCCTCGTACTCGGCCGTGTCGGCGAAGTAGACCTTGTCGCCCATGCTGATCACGAACGCCAGGCGGATCGTGACCGCCAGCAGCACGAGCGCGAGCGGCGAGCCCAGCCGGCGCAGCACGGTCTCGCGGCTCACGAGCGCCCTCCGGCGGCCGCGTCCACGCGGGCCGAGGGCAGCGCGGACAGCGCCAGCCCGACCAGCCCGGGCAGCAGCGTCGCGGTGAGGAACCACAGCAGCGAGAACGCGGCGCCCGTCGCGGCGCCCGCGCCGAACTGCCCGAAGATGGCGGCGCTCACCTGTTCGCGCAGCCCCAGACCGCCGAACGCGATGGGCAGGTTGCCGAGCAGCGGAATGACCGGCAGCCCGAGCAGCAGCTGCGGCGAGGCGGTGGGGGCGAGGTCGCGCAGCAGCACCCACGCGCCGGCGTAGCCGAAGGCGTAGAACACGAGCCCGTATCCCAGGCTCGAGGCGAAGGCCGACGACGACAGCATGCCCTCGGAGCTTTCGCTCCACTGGGCGAGCGGCCCGGCGGCGAACGGCATCGCACGGGCGGCGGCGCGCGCCACGCCGGCGTGCGACAGCACCCAGATGCCCGCGATCGTGACCGCGACGAGCGCCGCGAAGACGGCCAGCAGCGCACCGCGCCAGGCGGGCACGAGCAGGAAGGCCGGGATGGACATGAGCTCGAGCAGCACGACGTCGGCGACCCGGTCCCACACGACCGAGGGCAGCGTGCGCGAGCGCGGCGCGTTCATGTGCAGCACGCGCGCGAACTCGCCCACGCGCCCGGGCGTGAACAGCCCGTAGAACGTGCCGACGAGCGTCAGGCAGTAGCTGGTCCACGTGCGCATCGCGAGCCCGGCGCGGTCGAGCAGCACCGTCCAGCGGCGGGCGCGGCCCCAGTAGCCCGCCAGCGAGAGCGCCACGGCGATCGCGAGCGTCGAGGGCTTCACGCGCGCGAACGCGGCGATGGCCTCGTCCACCGGAACCTTGCGGGTCAGCAGCACGAGCAGGACGGCGGAAATCACGAACTGGAGGATCAGCCCGGCGGCGCGGCCTTTCACCGCCGCTCGCTCCCGCGGGCCCGCCCGAGCACCTGAGTCCACGGGAGCGGAGTGCGGGTCTGCGCGACGTCGAAGCGCGACGACACGAAGCGGACCATCGAGCCGCGGCTCCAGTGCTGGACGTGGCCGTCGGTGTTGCCCCACGCGGACCAGTACTGGCCCCGCAGCATGTTGAGCGCCCGCCACAGCGGCTCGCGCGGCACCGTGATCAGCACGTGGCCGGTGGCGATCTTGGACACCACCTCGAGCGCGCGGGCCGGATCGTCCAGGTGCTCGAACACCTCGCACGCCACCACGAGGTCCCAGGGACCCAGGGCGGCCGCGTCGTACACCGAGCACACCTGGAAGTCGCGGTCCGGGTGCTCGCGGCGCGCGATGTCGATGATCGCGGTGGAGAAGTCGGTGCCCAGCACGCGGGCGCCGGGAAAGAAGCGGGCCAGCTTGTCCGTCACGTGCCCTTCGCCGCAGCCCACTTCGAGCACGGACTTCACCGGGCCGATCGAGCCGAGCATGTCGAACATGCCGCGGTCGAAGCCCTCCATGAGCCTGCGGACGACGGGATTGCCGGAGCCGTGCTTGTCGAAGCGGTTGCCGACGACGATGTCGTCTTCGAGCAGCGGGGCGTCTTTCACGAGTTCTCCTGCTCCTGCTTCGAGCGGCCGAAGCGCAGCGCCCGCGAGTTCATGACGATCTCCTCGAGGATGCGGCGGTTCATGGCGATCAGGTCGGCCAGCACTCCGAGCGCGGCGAACAGCGCCCCGATCATCGCCAGCACGCCGCCCACGATCACCGACTGGACGTGTCCGGTCGGCCCGGTCGTCGTGAAGTAGAACCACAGGAAGCGGCCGAGCAGCACGGCCGAGCCGGTGAAGAACAGAGCCGAAAGCGTCAGGAAGAAGCGCAGCGGCTGGTAGAGCAGGTACACGCGGAGCATGGTGCCCAGCGAGCGCGAGATGTAAGCGCGCATGCCCTTGAACAGCCGCGACTCGCGCAGCATGCCGTTGGTGCGGATCGGCACGGCGGCCACGGTGATGTTCTTCTGGCTCGCCTGGATGATGGTCTCGAGCGTGTACGTGAAGTCGGTCAGCACGGTCAGCTTCATGGCCGCTTCGCGCGAGTAGGCGCGGAAGCCGCTCGTCGCGTCGGGCACGTTGCTGCCCGAGAGCTTGCGCACCACGCCGCTGCCGAGCTTCTGGAGCAGCTTCTTGAGCGGCGAGAAGTGCTCGATTTTGTCGATCGGCCGCGTGCCCACGACCATGTCGGCGCGCTTCTCGAGGATCGGCTGGATCAGCTTGCCGATGTCCTGCCCCTGGTACTGGTTGTCGGCGTCGGTGTTCACGATGATGTCGGCGCCCATCGCGAGCGACTCCCGCAGCCCGGCCTCGAAGCCGCGCGCCAGCCCGCGGCGCGCCGGAAAGCGGACCACGCGGTGCACGCCCAGCTCGCGCGCGACGGCGCTCGTGCGGTCGGTGCTGCCGTCGTCGATGACCAGGTACTCGATCGTCGTGACGCCGGGCAGCGAGCGCGGCAGGTCGGCGAACGTCGGCGGCAGCGACGCTTCTTCGTTCAGGCAGGGAATCTGGATGACGAGCTTCACAGGGGGCGACTCCGGTCGGACGTCGGCGATGCGGGCGCGCACCCGGCGCCGGGATCGGCGGGCGGGATCGGGGCGAGGAGCGGGAGCGGCGGGAACGCGCGCGAAAAACCGCGCGGATTATGCGGCACGGCGGGCGGGGCGACAACGCGGCCGCGGTTCACGCCGACCTCGCCGGAGCGGCGGCGGCCACGCGCGCCGGCACCGTCCACGGGGTCGCGCGCGCCGGGACGCGGTCGATCCAGTACTGGTGCCACAGTTCGAGCGTGAGCAGCGTCCACAGCTCGCGTCCGCGATCGCGCCGGCCCGCCAGGTGATCCTCGACGTAGCCCCGCAGCACCTTCTCTTCGAAGTAGCCGCGGCCCAGGGCCGTGGGGGAGAGCAGCGTGTCGGCGAGCATCTCGCGCATCTCGCCGCGGAACCACGGCGACAGCGGCACGGTGAAGCCCACCTTGGGACGGTCCACCACTTCCACCGGCAGCAGCTTCCGCGCGAGGCGCTTGAGCAGCACCTTGCCCTCGAGCCCGCGGATCTTGTGGCGCGGGGACAGCCGCATGGCCCACTCGATGAGCGGATTGTCGAGCAGCGGAACGCGCGCCTCGATCGAGGCGGCCATGCTCATCTTGTCCATCTTCATGAGCAGGTCGTCGGTGAGCCACGTGCGCACGTCCACGTCGAGCATGCGGTCGAGGTTCTCGCGGGCGGCGCTGGCGGCGAGCGCGCGGCGGAACGGCGCGGTGCCGGCGGCGGCGTGTTCGCGCAGGCGCGGGCCCAGCAGCCGTCCGCGCTCGGCGCCCGTGAAGCCGGCGAACCACGCGGCCAGGCGGTCGGCCTCGTCGCGGAACCGCGCCGAGCGTCCCACCACCTGCAGCTTGCGGAAGCGGAACGGCAGCTGGTCGATGCCGTGGTCGAGGAACGCGTCGCGCAGCGGGGCCGGCAGGTGCGCCAGCGCTCGCGCGTACGGCTCGACGGCGTACTTCGGGTAGCCCGCGAACAGCTCGTCCCCGCCTTCGCCGGTGAGCACCACCGTCACGGTGCGGCGCGCGAACTGCGAAATGAGGAAGGTGGGAATGGCGGCCGGCTCGGAGACAGGCTCGTCCTGGTGCCACACCAGCTGCGGCAGCTCGCGCAGCAGGTCCTGCGCGCCCACGACGATCTCGTGGTGCTCGGTGCCGCAGTGCTCCGCGACCCGGCGCGCGAACGGCAGCTCGCTGTAGGGCCCGGGCGCGTCGAAGCCCACCGAAAAGGTCTGCACCGCGCGGCCGGACATGCGGCTCATGAGCGCCACGACGAGGCTGGAGTCCACCCCGCCCGAGAGCAGCGCCCCGAGCGGCACTTCGCTCATCAGGTGCGACTTCACCGATGCCTCGAGGCGCTTCTCCACTTCGGCGAGCGCGTCCTCATCGGACAGCTCGATGCGCGGGCCGTACTCGCCGTGCCACCAGCAGGTGAGCGTCTCGCGCCCGTCCTCGAGCAGCAGCGAGTGGCCGGGCGGCAGCTTGTGGATGCCCTCGAACATGGTCGCCGGGGCGGCGCAGTAGCGCAGCGTGAGGTGCTCGACGACGCTGTCCAGCCGGGGGGCGCGCGCCACGCCGGGAAACGCGAACAGCGCCTTGATCTCCGAGGCGAACGCGTACGCCCCGTTCGAGCGCGTCCAGTACAGCGGCTTGATGCCCACGCGGTCGCGCGCCACGAACAGCCGGCGGCGCTTCCGGTCCCAGATGGACAGCGCGAACATGCCGTTCAGGCGCTTGACGAAGTCCGGCCCCCATTCCTCGTAGGCGTGGACGAGCGTCTCGGTGTCCGAGTGCGTGCGGTAGCGGTGGCCGCGCGGCTCGAGCTCGGCGCGCAGCTCGGCGTGGTTGTAGATCTCGCCGTTGAACGCGATCCAGATGCTGCCGTCTTCATTGGAGAGCGGCTGGTGTCCGGCGTCCACGTCCACGATCGCGAGCCGGCGGAACGCCAGCCCCACGTGGGCCTCGGAGAAGAAGCCCTCGTCGTCCGGGCCGCGGTGGCGAATGCTCGCCGCCGCCGCCTCGAGCCACGCGCGATCCGGGGTGGCGCCCTGCGGGTCGTACCAGGCCGCGAAGCCGCACATCAGCGCACGCCTTCGCGGCGGGCGAACGGCCCGCGACCGAACCGGACGCTCACGCTCATGCGAGGTTGAACCGTTTGGCGACGAGGTGGGTGAGGTTGAGCCAGCCGTCGCGCCACTTCTGGAGCTTCACCTCGCCGATGCGGGCGCCGTAGGGAATGTGCGACTCGCCGAAGCGTCCGCCGCGCATGATGGCCTCGAGCTTGATCTCCTGGCTGAACGGCATGCCGTCGCTCTTGAGGCGCAGCTTCTTCAGCAGCTCGCGCTTGAAGACCCACATGCCCGTCTGGCTGTCCTGGATGGGCTTGAGGAACAGCACGAAGGCCGTGACCGTGAGCACCCAGTTGCCGATGCGGTTGGTGAAGTTCAT
>JADLGX010000528.1 GCA_020849095.1 Candidatus Eiseniibacteriota bacterium | reverse complement strand
TCCTTCTGGTACGAGATCGGCAGGCCCTTGAGCAGCACGGCCAGCTGCTGCGCGTTGGCCAGCAGGCGCGCGCTCTTTCCGCGCGCCAGTTCGAACAGGTCGGGATTGCGCTTCTGCGGCAGCAGGCTGCTGCCCGTGCTGAACCCGTCCGGCGCCGCGAACCACCCGAAGCCGGGCGAGCAGGCGAGCACCAGGTCTTCCGCGAGCCGCGACAGGTGCAGCCCCATGAGCGCGGCGGCGTTCAGGTACTCGAGCGCGAAGTCGCGGTCGCCCACCGCGTCCAGGCTGTTGGCGGCCAGCCGCGTGAAGCCCAGCCGCGTGGCCAGGTCGAAGCGGTCGTACTGCAGCGGCGTGCCCGACACCGCGCCCGAGCCGAGCGGCATGCGGTCGGCCGCCTCGCGGGCGGCGGCAAAGCGCTCTTCGTCGCGCTCGAACGCCGCCAGGTGCGCCAGCCAGAAGTGCGCGAGCAGGATGGGCTGCGCAGGCTGCAGGTGGGTGTACGCGGCGCACGCGATGTCGCCCGAGCGGCGCGCCTGGCCGGCGAGCGCGCGCTCCAGGTCCTGCACGTGCCCGATGGCCTCGTCGCACAGCCGCATGACGCGCATGCGGAAGAGCGTCGCGACCTGGTCGTTGCGGCTGCGCCCGGTGTGCAGCCGGCGCGCGGGTTCGCCGCAGAACGACTCCAGCCCGGCCTCGACGGCCGAGTGCACGTCCTCGCCCGCCAGCTGCACCTCACCCGAGACGAGACCCTTCTCGAGGCTGTCGCACGCCGAGTGCAGCGCGGCTGTGTCGGCGTCGCTCATGATGCCGCACGAGTGCAGCGTCGTGGCGTACTGGCGCGACATGGCCAGCTCCTCGGGCCACAGGCGCTTGTCCACGCTCAGCGAGTCGTTCAGCCGCTGCGCGCGCGGATCGAGCCCGGCCGCGAGCCGCCCCGCCCACACGGCGCCGCGTTCGTCAGCCATTCGAGACGATCTCCTCGGTCACCGCGCCGTTGGTGGCGGGCGTGGGCTGGCCGCGGCGTGCCGCGGTGGCGAGCGGCATGCCGAACAGCCGGATGAAGCCCTCGGCGTGCGTGGCGTTGTAGCCCGTCATGTTGAACGACGCCATGTCGGGGCGGTACATGGTGTACGGGCTGGTGCGCGCCACGGCGTTCACGCGCCCGTGGAACAGCTCCACCGTCACCTCGCCCGTGACCACGTCCATGGTGGTGTCCACGAACGCCTGCAGCGCGCGGCGCAGCGGCGAGAACCACATGCCGTTGTAGACCAGGTCCGAGTAGCGGTGCGACAGCTCGAGCCGCGTGTGCTGCAGGTCGTGCGGCAGCGTGAGCATGCACAGGTCCTCGAGCGCCTCGCGCAGCACGGTGCCGGCGGGGGTCTCGTAGGTGCCGCGCGACTTCATGCCGACCAGGCGGCTTTCCACGATGTCGATGCGCCCCACGCCGTGCTTGCCGGCGAGTTCGTTGAGCGCCTCGACCAGCTCGACCGGGCCCAGCGTGCGGCCGTTGACGCTCACCGGGCGCCCGCGCTCGAAACCGATCTTCACCAGTTCGGGCGTGGCGGGCTGCTTCGCGATCTCGTTCGTCATCTTCCACATGTTCTCGGGCGCGATCGCGGCGGGATCCTCGAGCGGGCCGCCCTCGTGCGAGATGTGCCACAGGTTGGCGTCGCGCGAGAACAGGTCGCTCTTGGTCTGCGCCAGCGGCACGTGGTGCTTGGCGGCGTACTCGAGCGCGTCTTCGCGCGAGACGATGTCCCACTCGCGCCACGGCGCGATCACCGGCAGGTGCGGCGCGAGCGCCATGTAGGTGAGCTCGAAGCGCACCTGGTCGTTGCCCTTGCCCGTGCAGCCGTGCGCGAGCGCGTCGGCGTGCGTGCGCTCGGCGGCCCACACCTGGCGCGACGCGATCAGCGGGCGGGCGATGCTCGTGCCCAGCAGGTAGCGCCCTTCGTACACGGCGCCGGCGCGCAGCATGGGAAACGCGAAGTCGCGCAGGAACGGCACGCGCAGGTCCTCGACGATCACCTCGTCGGCGCCGATCTGGCGGGCCTTGGCCTCGAGCCCGTCCAGCTCCATGCCGCCCTGACCCACGTTGGAGCAGTAGCACACCACTTCGCAGCCGTAGTTCTCCTTCAGCCACGGCACGATGATGCTGGTGTCGAGTCCGCCCGAGTACGCCAGAGCCGCCTTCTTCACGCTGCGATGATTCGTGGTCACTTCGAGATCCCTTCTGCCTTTGCCCGGCTTTCGAGAACCGTGAGCGCCGCGTCGAGCCTGGCCAGCGCCTCGGAGAGGTCTTCGTTCGTCACATTGAGGGGAGGCAGTAGCCGCACCGCGCGCTCTCCGCCCCGCACCAGCAGCAGGCCCTGTTCGCGAGATGCCACGAGCAGGTCGGCGGGGCCGAAGCCCGCGTCGGGCGCCAGGTCGATCGCGCGCAGCAGTCCCAGCCCGCGCGACTCGCGCACCGACGGATGCGCGGCGGCGATCGCGGCCGCGCCCTCGGCCAGCAGCGCCGCGGCCTCGTTCACGCGCGCGAGGAACCCCGGCGCCGTCACCTGCGACAGCGACCAGCGCGCGGCCGCCGTGCTGAGCGGATTGCCGCCGAACGTGCAGCCGTGCATGCCGGGAGACAGGCACTGCGCCACTTCGGTGGTCATCAGCACGGCGCCAATGGGAATGCCCGCGCCGAGCGCCTTGCTGAGCACGGTCAGGTCGGCGCGGACGCCGAACTGCTCCTGCGCCAGCAGCGTGCCCGTGCGTCCCATGCCCGTCTGCACTTCGTCGAAGATCAGCGCCGCGCCCAGCGCCGTGGCGCGCGCGCGCAGCGCCTGCAGGAACTCGCGCGTCGCCGGCACGGCGCCGCTCTCGCCCTGCACCGGCTCCACCACGATCGCGCACACGTCCTGCGTGAGCGCGCCGGTTAGCGCCGCGAGGTCGTTGAAGGGGGCAAAGCGCACGCCGGGAATCAGCGGCTCGAACGGCTCGCGGTAGGCGGGCGTGTACGTGGCCGACAGCGCGAAGCCGGTGCGGCCGTGAAAGCCGCCCTGGAACGCCACGATGTCGCGCCCCTTCATGCCCAGCGCTCCGGCACGCGCGCGCGCGAACTTGATCGCCGCGTCCATGCCCTCGGTGCCCGAGTTGCAGAAGAACGCGCGGTCGTAGCCCGTCGCCGCGGCCAGCTCGCGCGCCAGCTCGACGCCGTTCTCGTGGGTGTACAGGTTGGAGCAGTGCAC
>JADLGX010000527.1 GCA_020849095.1 Candidatus Eiseniibacteriota bacterium | reverse complement strand
TCGCGGGGCCGTACAACCAGGGAAGGCTCGTGACCGCCGAGGTGGTGAGGCGCGGCGGCCGGGTGCCGTTTCACTTCGTGTGGATCGCCCGCCGCATGGTGGTCACGCGCGACCTCACGGCCGGCGCGCAGCTGCCGCGCGGGACCGAGGTGATGTCGGTCCAGGGCGTGCGGGCGGCCGACCTGCTGCTGAGCATGATGCGGTTCGTGGGCGCGGACGGCTCCAACGACGCCAAGCGCGTGAGCGCGCTCGAGGTCCAGGGGAGAAGCGCGTACGAGTCGTTCGACCTGTTCCTGCCGCTGCTGCTGGACGGGGTGGAGGAGCGCCTCGAACTGCGGGTGCGGTTCCCCGGCGAGCAGGCCGTGCGCGCGGTTTCTGTGGCGCCGCTCGGCTGGGAGGACCGCAAGCGCGATCACGACGCGCGCGAGGAGGCTTCGGGCGGGCTGCCGTGGTCGCTCGACTTCTCGGACTCGGCATTCGCGCTGCTGCGAATGGACTCGTGGGCCGTCTACAACAGCGGCGTGAACTGGGACTCCACGCTGAACTCCATGCTCGACCGGGTGGTGGACAGCGGCCGCTTGGCGCTCGTGGTGGACCTGCGGAACAACGCGGGCGGCCTCGATTGCGGCGACGTCATCCTGCAGCGGCTGGTGCGCGACACCACGCGCTTCGAACTCGAGCGCCGGTTCGTGCGCTACCGGCGCACGCCCGCCGATCTCGACTCGTCGCTCGACACCTGGGACGACTCGTTCCGCGACTTCACGGCGGACACGCCGGAATCGCCCGGTCCGGACGGGCTGTACCCGGTCGGCGGGGGAGCGGGCGACGCGTTCGGCGTGATCGTGCCGAAGGGCCGGCCGTTCCACGGCCGCGTGTACGTGCTGGTGGGGCCGGCGAACAGCTCGGCCACGTTCCAGTTCGCGAGCCAGGTGCGGAGCGCCGGGCTCGGCAAGCTCGTGGGCCGGCCCACGGGCGGCAACCAGCGGGGCATCAACGGCGGGCGCTTCTTCTTCCTGCGCCTGCCGCACTCGCGCATCGAGGTGGACCTGCCGCTGGTCGCCTACTTTCCGCCGCGCCCGCTGCCGGACGCGGGGCTTCGGCCGGACGTGCTCGTGGGCCACACGGTCGAAGGAGTCGCGGCCGGAAGCGATCCCGAACTCGACAGCGTGCGGCGGATGCTGTGGTCGAAACGGTGAACCCCTCCCGAGGAGAAGTCATGACGATGCGCCACGGAATCGCCACGGCCTGCGGGCTGCTGCTCCTCATGCTTGCGCCCGTGCCGGCGCGATCGGCCGTGCCCGACACTTCCGGCGTGCCCACGCTGCGCAGTGGCGTGCGCGTGCTCGACGTGCGCGAGAACGGCATCGTGCGGCCGGCGGACTGGACCGTCGATCCCTCCATCGCGCTCGACGAATACCGCACGGGACCGGTTGCCGGTCCCGCGCGGCTGACCTTCGTCTCGGACGTGGACTCGCTCACGATCGAGGTCGAGCCCGGGCACCCGCGTGAGTTCGCCGTGCTGCTCGGGGACTCCGTGCGCTGCATGGCGCGAATCGTCTGCCAGGCCGGGCTGACGCGAGCGCCGGGCGGCACCGGACCGGTGGAACTTCCGCTGCGCTGGAGCCGGAACCGCAAGCTCACGATCCGGGCCCGCATCAACGGCTCGCCCGAACTGAACCTGCTGTTCGATTCCGGCGCCGCGGATCTCACGCTGTACCGTTCGGGTGTGAAGAAGGTGGGCGGCATCGAGACCGACGGTGAGGTGCTGAACCACGCGTCCGGTGGCTCGACCGTCCGGCGCGTGCGCCGGTCCAACACGCTCGAGATCGGTCCGCTGCGTGGCGAGGGTATTCCCGTCATGGTCGTGGAATCCCAGCCGGAGCCGGTGGACGGGATCGTGGGATTCCGGATGTTCGCGGACAGGACGCTGGAGTTCGATTTCGAGCGAGAGAAGATCGTCGTGCACGACTCGCTTCCCGCGCTTCCCGCCGGGTTCACGAGCCTGCCGCTGCTCTGGAGCGGGACGCTTCACTCCGTGAACGCGCGAGTGCAGACCGAGCGCGGAACGTTCGACGTGCCGTTCGTCATGGACACCGGGCTGAACGGGACGTTCAATCTCGGCGCCGCGACTTCGGGTCGTCTGGGCCTGCCCGAAGGAGTGAAGGCGCTGGGCTGGTCGAAAGGCAAGGGGCTCGGCGAGAACAAGCTCCGCCTGCAGCGGCTGCGCTTCCGGGCGCTCGAGCTCGGTGGCACGCGGCTGTCGGAGATTCCGGGCTTCGCGCTCGCCGCCTCGGACACCGGCGCGGTGATGGGCGACCTGCTCGGCATGGAAGTGCTGCGAAGGTTCCGCTTCTTTCTCGACTACCGGGGCAACGCGCTCGTGCTGGCGCCGAACCGGGATCTGGGCGAGCACTACCGCAGGGGCGGCAGGGGTGGGTCGGGCTCGAATGTGGCCATCACGATCGCGATCCTCGTGGCGCTCGGCGCGGGCGAGGGGGCGAGGCGCAAACGCAGGGGCGGTCAGCTTTGACACTTCCGCGGCGCCCCGGCTACGGTCGCGCGCCCCGGTGAATCCGCCGGAACGCCCCCCTCTTCGGGAGCAGCGATGCCCACTTCGGAACACTGGCAGATTCCCCGCGTCGTGGACGCGATGGCCCAGGCGAACCCGGCCAGCGTGCTCGACGTGGGGTGCGGCTACGGCAAGTACGGCGTGCTGGCGCGTGAGTACACGCCGGCCACGCGCGTGGACGCCATCGACATCGCGCCGCCGCGCTACCCGGTGTACGACCATTTCTATCCGGGTGACCTGCGCCAGCTCGACCAGCTGATTCCCGCCGGAACGCCACGCTACGACCTGGCGCTCTGGCTCGACGTGATCGAGCACCTCGAAAAGGAAGAGGCGTGGGCCGTGCTGGACAAGCTCACGAAGGTGGCGAAGAGCGTGCTCATCACCACGCCGTTCGGGTTCCGGCCCCAGGAAGTGCCGGGACTGCCGTTCGAGACGCACCGCTCCGGCTGGTACCCGTGGGAGTTCGGCAAGCGCTACCGCGTGCTGAGTTCGCAGGTCTTCCCGGGCCACTTCAGCCGCTACCTGCGGCTGCCGCGGCTGTTCCAGGTGCTGGTGCTCGTCGCCGATCGCGCGAGTTGAGGGCCGACGCATGCCGCGCCTGATCGTCCTCGACGCGCTCGGACTGGCCTACCGGGCGTACTACGCGTTCATCGGGCGCCCGCTTCGCAATCCGAAGGGCGAGAACAGCTCGGCCATCTTCGGCTTCTCGAACATGGCGCTCAAGTTCCGCCGCGACCTCGAGCCCACGCTGTGGGCGCTCGCGTGGGACGGCCCCGGCCCCACGTTCCGGCACGAGATGTATCCCGAGTACAAGGCGCACCGCCCGCCGATGCCCGACGACCTGCGCTCGCAGCTCGAGCCCATCGAGGAGCTGGCGCGCTGCATCGGGCTGCCGGTGATCGAGAAGCCGGGCATGGAGGCGGACGACGTCATGGCCACGCTCGCGCGCATCGGCGCCGCGGCCGGCTACGACGTGGTGCTGGTGACGGGCGACAAGGACATGCTGCAGGTGGTCAACGAACGCGTCACCGTGCTCGCGCCCGCGGGCAAGGGCGACGAGATGAAGCGCATGGACTCCGGCGCGGTGCGCGAAAAGTGGGGAGTGGGTCCCGAGCACATCCGCGACGTGCTCGCGCTGATGGGCGATTCGTCGGACAACATTCCCGGCGTGCCCGGCGTGGGCGAGAAGACCGCGGTCGAGCTCATGAAGCAGTTCGGCTCGCTCGAGTCCATCTACGAGCGCATTGCCGAGATCACCAAGCCCGCGCTCAAGAAGAAGCTCGAGGAGAACCGCGAGCTGGCGTTCCTGTCGCGCGAGCTGGCCACCGTGCGCGGAGACCTCGACCTGGGGCTGCCGCTCGACGCGCTGGGCGTGGCGCCCATCCGGCGCGAGGAGCTGGCGGCGTTCGGCCGGCACTGGGGCATCAAGCGGCTCGAAAACGTGGCGCGCGACCAGGGCACCGACGCGGCCGACGCCGGCGCCTCGGCGCCCGGCCGTCCGGCGGAACGGCGCGGCTCGGCGGCCGAGGAGCGAGTGGCGGGCGCCACCTCGCCCTCCGGGCCCGCTGCCGCGGGGGCGACGCCGTCGCTGTTCGACACGCCCGCGCCCGCTCCCGCGCCCACCATCGCGCCCGCGAGCGCGCCGCTGCCCGCGTCGCTGCGCGCCGAGCCGCAGGGCGACCTCTTCTCCGCGGCCGCCGCCGAGAGCGCCGCCACCGAGGGGCCGTCGCTCGAAGCGCTCGAGCTGCGCCTGCACGACGTGCGCGCGCGCGCCGTGCACGGGCTGGCCGTGGTGCCGGTGACGTTCGGCGAGGAGCCGCGGCACGCGTCATTGGTGGGGCTGGCGCTCGCCGCGCGCGACGGCACCGCCGCCTACGTGCCGCTCGCGCACGAGGGCGGGCCGAACTTCCCGATGGAGCAGGTCCGGATCTGGCTCGCGCCGCTGCTGCTGGACCGCAACATTCCCAAGGTGGCGCCCGACCTCAAGGGCGCCATGCACACGCTCGCCGCGCATCAGCTGCCGATCGCGGGCGGCGTGTTCGACCTCCACCTGGCGTCGTTCGTGTGCGACCCCGAGCGCAACCACTCGCTCGAGCGGCTCGCGGCCGATGTGCTCGGCGTGACCCTGTCCGGCATCGAGCCGGCCGCCGTGCGCGGGCGAACGCGCCTCGGCCCCGGCGCCACGCCGGTCGCGCATGCCGCCGCGGCGGGCGAGCGCATGGCCGCCGCGTGCTGGCCGCTCGAGGCCGCGCTCACCGCGCAGCTCGAGGCGCGCGAGCAATGGAAGCTGTACGCCGAACTCGAGCACCCGCTCATCGAGGTGCTGTTCGCCATGGAAGTCGAGGGCGTCGCGCTCGACGTGCCCGTGCTGCAGGCCATGTCGGTGGACGCCTCGCGCGAGATCGCCGCGCTGGAGACGCAGCTGCACGAGCTCGCGGGCGAGCCGCTCAACCTGGGCAGCTCGCAGCAGCTGGGCAAGGTGCTGTTCGAGAAACTCGGGCTGCCGGCGAAGAAGAAGACCAAGACCGGCTGGTCCACCGACTCCGAAGTGCTCGACGAGCTGGCCACGCAGCACGAGTTCCCGCGCCTGCTGCTGGAGTGGCGAGCGCTCACCAAGCTGCGCTCGACCTACCTCGACGCGCTGCCCACCAGCGTGGACCCGGGCGACGGCCGCGTGCACACGACGTTCGAGCAGACCGGCGCGGCCACCGGGCGGCTGTCGTCGTGGAATCCCAACCTGCAGAACATTCCCATGCGCACGCCGCTGGGCCGTGCCATCCGGCGCGCGTTCGTGGCGAAGCCGGGCCACGTGCTGGTGGGAGCGGACTACTCGCAGATCGAACTGCGGGTGATGGCGCACCTGTCGGGCGATCCGCAGCTCGGCGAGGCGTTCGCGAGCGGCGAGGACATTCACTCGAGCACGGCGCGCCGCATCTTCAAGATCGAGGGCGACGTGCCGCCCGAGCTGCGCAGCCGCGCCAAGGTGGTCAACTTCGGCGTCATGTACGGCATGGGCGCGCGCAGCCTGGCGCAGCAGATGGGCATCGAGCTCAAGGAGGCCAAGGAGTTCATCGAGGGTTACTTCTCGGTCTACTCCGGCGTCCGCACGTTCCTCGACCGCACGGTGGCCGAGGCGCGCGAGCGGGGCTACGTCGAGACCCTGCTGGGACGCCGGCGCTGGCTGCCGCAGCTGCGCGGCGGCGGGCTCGAGCGCAGCATCGCCGAGCGGGCCGCCATCAACACCCCCATCCAGGGCTCGGCCGCCGACCTGGTCAAGCTGGCCATGCTGCGCGTGCAATATGCACTTCCGCGCCACGCCGGGGCCCGGCTGCTGCTGCAGGTGCACGACGAACTCCTGCTCGAATGCCGGGCGGGAATGGCGCCCGAGGTCGCAGAAATGGTTCGCCGGGAGATGGAAGGCTGCTACGCTTTGTCCGTCCCGCTCACCGTGTCCGCCGGAATCGGCGCGACCTGGTACGACGTCCACTAGAAAGCGCCCCTCATGGCCGAACCGACTCCGCCGCGCCGCTCGCGGCCGCAAGACGACCTGCTGCTCATCGGCCTCGTCGGCCGTGCGGGCAGCGGCAAGAGTTCGGTCGCGCGCGCGCTCGCCGCGCGGGGTGCCGTCATCGTGGACGCCGACGAGCTCGGGCACGACGTCACCGATCACGATCCCGAGGTGCGCGCCGCTCTGCTCGCCGAATACGGCCCGGCCGTGTTCCTCGAGGACGGCACGCTGCACCGCCGGCTCGTGGCCACCAAAGTGTTCGCCAGCCCGGTCGCCCTCGAACGCCTCAACCAGCTGGTGCATCCGCGCATCCTGCGCCGCATGCGGCTGCGCCTGGCGCAGCTCGCGGCCGAGGGCCATCGCGG
>JADLGX010000526.1 GCA_020849095.1 Candidatus Eiseniibacteriota bacterium | reverse complement strand
TGGCGCTGCCGGCCGTGGCCCGGCGCGTGATGGACGTGTACGAACGCGCGATCGCGCGCTTCCGGGGAGGGCGCTGAGGATGTGCGGAATCGTCGGCTGGTACGCGCGGGGCGGACGGCAGATCGAGCCGGGCGTGCCGCGCGCCATGTGCGCCACCATCGTGCATCGCGGCCCCGACGACGAGGGCACGCTGGCCGAGGGCGACTTCAGCTTCGGCATGCGGCGGCTGGCGATCGTGGACCTGTCGCCCGCCGGGCACCAGCCCATGGAGAGCGACGACGGCCGCTACGTGATCACGTTCAACGGCGAGGTGTTCAACCACCCGGCGCTCAAAGCCGAACTCGAGGCGCTCGGCCACACGTTCCGCGGGCACTCCGACACCGAGAGCATCCTGCGCGGGTTCGCCACATGGGGCCCTGCCGTGTGGGCGAAGCTCGAGGGCATGTTCGCCGTGGCGCTGTGGGACCGGCACGAGAAGACGCTGCACCTGTCGCGCGACCCGCTGGGCATCAAGCCCTACTTCTACACGCTGCAGAACGGCGGCATCGCATGGGCGTCCGAGCTCAAGGCGCTCGCCGCGGTGCCGGGGCTGTCGTTCACGCCGCGCGCGAAGTCCATGGACGAGTACTTCGCGTTCGGGCACGTGCTGGCGCCGCACACCATCTACGACGAAGTGCTCAAGCTGCCGCCGGGCTGCTCGCTGACCGTGAGCCGCGAGGGCGAGCCGCGCCTGGAGCGCTTCTGGCGGTTCGAGTACAAGACCTCGCCCGAGCGCAGCGAGCGCGACTGGATCGAGCGCTTCCGTGAGGAGTTCCTCGCGTGCACGCGCCGCCACCTGCAGGCCGACGTGCCGCTCGGCGCGTTCCTGTCGGGCGGCGTGGACTCATCGGCGGTGGTCGCCGCCATGAGCCAGGTGATGGACGAGCCCGTGCGCACGTTCACGATCGGGTTCGACGTGAACGAGTTCGACGAGTCGCCCTTCGCGCGCCGCGTGGCCGAACACCTGGGCTGCGTGCACACCGAGCGCAAGGTGCAGCTGGACGACGCCGCGGTGATCCTGCCGCAGCTGGCGCGCTGCTACGACGAGCCGTTCGCGGACCCGAGCGCCATCCCCACGTGGTACGTGTCGCGCCTGGCGCGCGAGCAGGTGATCGTGGCCATGTCCGGCGACGGCGGCGACGAGCTGTTCGCCGGCTACGAGCGCCACTACAACGAACGCCTGGTGCAGGAGAACGGCCCGCTGTTCCGCTGGGCGGCGGCGCTCGCCCAGCTGCCGCCGCTGCCCCTGCCGCGCTGGAACTACTTTCGCCAGCGCCTCGCCAAGGTGAGCGCCGACGCGGCGCTGCCCAGCACGTACCAGCGATTCTTCAGCAAGTACCAGCTGGCCCCGCGCGCCGTGCGCGCGAACCTGTACCGCCCCGAGTTCGCGGCGCAACTCGATCCCGGCGACGAGCTGGCACGGCTCGAGGACACGTACTTCTCCGGGCCCGCCGTGTCGCGCGACCCGGTCGAGCGGCTGCTGTACGCCGACACCATGGTGCGCCTGCCCGACGACATGCTCACCAAGGTGGACCGCGCCAGCATGGCGCACTCGCTCGAGGTGCGCGTGCCGTTCCTGGCGCACACGTTCGTGGACTTCGCCGCCTCGGTGCCCGTGTCCATGAAGCTGCGCGGCTCGACGGGCAAGTACATCCTGCGCAAAGCGGTCGAGCCGTGGCTGCCGCCCGGCATCCTGGACCGCCCCAAGCAGGGCTTCGCGGTGCCGCTCGCCCGCTGGGTGCGCGGCGACTTCGGGCGCTACGCCGAGGAACTGTGGCGCGACTCCGGCGCCGACGGCGCGGGCGCGCTGCGCCCCGAGGCGGTGTCGGCGCTGTTCGCCGAGCACCGCGGCGGCACGGCCGACCGGTCGCAGATGCTGTTCGCGCTCGCCATGTTCGCGCTCTGGTGGGCGGACCGCCCGCGCTCGCGCTGACGGCCCGCGGGTTGGGGCGGCTTCGCGCCCTCGTGTAGGCTGCCGCATCGTTCACGCCTTTCCGTTCCCGCCCGCCCGACAGGAGCGCACTTGTCCTCGCGACGCATTCCCGCCTCGGCCGCCGAGCGCGCCGGGGAAGCCGCCCGCCAGCAGGCCGCGCGCCGCGTGGTGCGCGTGCTGTCGGTGCTGGCGCTGTTCGGCCGCAATCGCGCGGTCGAATTGCTCATGCGCGCGATGTTCGGTGACGTCGTCGAGGCCGACGGCCAGCTCTACCACGTGGATCCGCGCGACCGCGTGTCGGGCCTGCTCATGCGCCGCCGGGGTTTTCTCAACCCGCCCGAGACGTGGCTCTACAAGCGCCTGCTGCGCCCCGGCATGGTGGCCGTGGACCTGGGCGGCAACATCGGCTACTTCACGCTGCTGTTCGCGCGCTCGGTGGGCGCGGCGGGCCGCGTGATCGCGTTCGAGCCCGACGCGGGCAACATGAGCATGCTGCGCCGCAGCGCCGAGGAGAACGGCTACGCCAACATCACGCCCGAGATGTGCGCGGTGGCCGACACCGTGGGCGAGATCTCGCTGTGGCAGGCGCCCGAGAACTTCGGCGACCACCGCGTGCGCCGCACGGCCATGGACCGGCCCAGCGTGACGGTGCCGCTGGTCACGCTCGATTCGTACTTCGCCCCCGGCAGCCGCGTGGACTTCGTCAAGATGGACATCCAGGGCGCCGAGCAGGCGGCGCTCACCGGCGCGCGCCGCGTGCTCGAGGAGAACCCCGGCATCGTCATCGCGGCCGAGTACTGGGCCGAGGGCATCCGCGAGTACGGCGGCGATCCCGCCGCGATGCTGCACGACCTGGCCGCGATGGGATTCCGGCTGTCCATGATCGGCGAGCCCGGCACGCGCCCCACGCCCATCGAGGGCGCGGAGGGCATCGAGCGGCTGGCGGCGAGCCCCAAGACGTACGACCTGCTGTTCCACCGCGCCGACCTGGTGCTGGCCGAACCCGCCTGAGTTGCGGCCGTCCGCGCGCGCTCAGCGCGCGGCGAGGTTGGCGGGCCTGGGGTGATAGAAGCGGTTGGGCTCGCCCTTCTCCCACGGCCGGTACTCGAGCGCGAAACGGATGCGGTCGCCGAGCGGCGGGTGGTCGTACAGCAGGATGCGCACCCACTCGGCGGGCTCGGGGTTGGAGCGGTTGTCCTTGGCCAGCTGCAGGAACGCGCGCGCGCCGGCGTCGTTGTCGTGCGTGAGCTCGAGCGCGTAGATGTCGCTCTCGTGTTCGATCAGGCAGCTGACCCAGTTGAGCCCGGGCATGGCGAGCAGCGTGACCATGGTGAGCGACAGCAGCAGCACGGGCATGGCGGCGAGGTCGGAAACGCTCGTGACGCCCCAGCGCGGCCCGAAGGCGGCCAGCCACCACTCCGCGATCCGCGCGCACAGCCAGAAACCGGCGAACGCGCCCAGCGAAACCAGCGCCACGTACTTCCAGATGTGATGGAGCACGTAGTGGCCCATCTCGTGTCCCATCACGAACAGGATCTCGTCGCGCTTGAGCGACCGGAGCGCGGTGTCCCAGAGCACGATGCGCTGCGAGGCCCCGAAACCGCTCACGTACGCGTTGATCTTCTTCGTCTTGCTGCTCATGTCCACTTCGTAGACGTTGCGCCCCGGAATGCCGGCCCGGGCCGCCAGCGAAATGATCTGCCCGCGCAACTCGGCGTCGCGCAGCGGCGTGAACTTGTTGAACATGGGATCGAACACGACCGGCTGAAGGACGACGGCCGCCAGCGTCACGGGCAGCGTGCCGAGCGCGATCCAGCGCCACCAGCCGCGCGGGCTGGCCTGCACGCGCGCCCACGCCAGCGCCAGCAGCGGCACCACGCCCACGGCGAAGATCGAGAACACGAGCGACTTGACCGAATCGCCGGCCCAGCCCAGCAGCGTCTGGTTGGAGAGCCCGTACTGATGCTCGAGCGCGAACTCCTCGAACCACGCGAGCGGCAGGCTCAGGACGAAGAGGGTGGTGCTGTAGAGCGTGAAGTACACGAGCACGCGGACGTACAGCCGGTGGCCCAGCCCGTGCGCGATGTCGCGAAAGCGCGCCGACAGCCCGGTGAACATGAGCAGCAGTCCCGCGAGGATCCCGTACAGCGGCCCGGCCAGCATGAGAAACACACGCGTGTCGCTGTACGAACGGTTCTCGGGCGTGAACGCCGCGGCCGCCTCGGCCAGGTAGTCGCGCGCGCCGGCGGACGCGGCGGGCGCTTCCGCGGCGGCGCCGGGCACGGCGGCGCACACGATCGACAGCATCAGCACGGCGAAGAGAGGCGGCATCCAGCGGCGCATGGAATCTCCCGGATAACGTGGTGAGGGACGCACGCTAGGACGAGGGCCGCCGCCGCGCAACACAGCCGGGCTGCCAAGTGACGGCAAGTTCGTCACCGCTCCGGGACGCCCTGAGCGGCCGCTGCCGGATCGAGAACCGGCGGTCAAGAGTGCACCGCGCGCGCCGACACTTCCCCTGCAGCCACACCCTTCCTCGACCATGCCCTCCCCCCGCGGGCAGCCCCTCTCGTTCGCCAGAGGTACGCATGCCGCAGGGAAACCGCACCGCCCGCCGCGCCGCCCTTCACGGAGACGATCCCGCCGCTCTCGCGCGCGAGCTGGCCGTGCGGCTCGACGCCGCGAACTCCGCGGCCGTGGTGTTCTTCATCTCGCCGCTCATCGACCGCGACGCCTTCGCCGCCGCGGCGCGCGAGGCCTTCGCGGGCACGATCGCTCTCGGCTGCACCACCGCCGGCGAGCTGGGCCCCAACGGCATGGACCAGGACTCGGTCGTGGGCTTTTCGCTTCCGCGGGGCGCCTTTCATGCCGCCGGCTCGCGCATCGAGGACATCGCCGGATTCACCGTGGCGGCGGGCGGCGAGATGGTTTCCGCGCTCAAGGCCGACCTCGCCGCGCAGGGCGTGCAGCCGGCCGCCGAGCGCACCTTCGCCATGCTGCTCGTGGACGGACTGTCGGTGCGCGAGGAGCTCGTGGCCAGCTCGCTCAGCGCCGCGCTCGGGGACATCGCGCTCTTCGGCGGATCGGCCGGCGACGGCCTGCGCTTCGAGGGCACGCACGTGTATGCCGATGGCGGCTTTCGCACCGGCGCCGCGGCCCTGCTGCTCGTGCACACGGAGCTGCCATTCCGCGTGTTCAAGACCCAGCACCTGACGGGCACCGACACCAAGCTGGTGGTGACCGAGGCCGACGCGCCCTCGCGCGTGGTACGCGAGATCGACGGCGAGCCGGCCGACCAGGCTTACGCCCGGCTGGTGGGCGTCGACGTGTCCGCGCTCACGCCCGAGGTGTTCGCCGCGCATCCGGTGGTCGTGCGCCTGGGCGGCCAGCAGTTCGTGCGCAGCATCCAGAAGCGCAACGGCGACGGGAGCCTGACCTTCTACTGCGCGATCGAGGAGGGGCTGGTGCTGAGCCTGGCCCAGGCCGGCGACCTGCACGGCATGCTCGGCGAGGCGTTCCGCCAGATCGCGCTCGAGATCGGGCCGCCGCAGCTGATCATCGGTTGCGACTGCATCCTGCGCCGGCTCGAGGTGGACCGCACCGGGGCGCGTGAGCGGGTCAGCCGCCTGCTCGAGGAACACCACGTGGTCGGCTTTTCCACTTACGGCGAACAGATCAACGGCATGCACGTGAACCAGACGTTCACGGGCGTCGCGATCGGTTCGCTTCCGAAGGCCGCATGAACGAGCCGCTCTCCGGCCCGGAACAGCGTCTCGCCGACGCCGAGCGCGAGATCGCCCGCCTGCGCAGGGTGAACGCGTCGCTCATGCGCCGCGTCGAGCGGGACGTGGACCAGCAGGGCGGTGCGTTCGCGCTGTTCCAGACCGCCATGAGCCTCGAGGAGAAGGTGCGCCAGCGCACGGCCGAGGTGGAGCAGGCCATGGCCGCCCTGCAGGCGAACGCGGCGGAGCTTCGCGGCGCCAAGGAAGCGGCCGAGGCGGCCAACCGCGCCAAGAGCGACTTCCTGGCCACCATGAGCCACGAGATCCGCACTCCGCTCAACGGCGTTCTGGGTGTGGCCAACCTGCTCAAGGACACCTCGCTCGTCGAGGACCAGAGGCGCCTGGTGGACCTCATCGCGCGCTCGGGCGAGTCGCTGCTCTCGATCATCAACGACGTGCTCGACTTCTCGAAGATCGAGGCGGGCCGCATGTCGATCGAGGACGCGCCGCTCGACCTGACCGAACTGGTGACCGGCGTGACCGAGCTGTTCGGCCCGCGCACGCGCGCCCGCGGGCTGTCGCTGCTGACCACGGTGGATTCCACGCTGCCGCGCGCCGTTCTGGGCGACCCCGGCCGCCTGCGCCAGGTGCTCATGAACCTGCTGGGCAACGCGGTCAAGTTCACCGAGAGCGGCGGCATCACCGTGCGCGTGACGCGCCCGCCCAACCGCGAGGACCGCTTCCGCA